>BEHK01000133.1 GCA_002898775.1 bacterium HR08
CCCGCCTCATCTGGCTTCACCTGGGCGAGGACGAGCTTATTGCCGCATGAAGCTGCCGCGCGATCTCGGTGGAAAGGAGCCGGCTCAGGCTTTGACCCGGATTGGTTACCGCGCCACCCGCCAGACGGAAAGCCCACCTGCGACTGACGATCACCTTTGGAGGAGAGCATCACGTGACGATCTTCAGGCACAAGCCGTTGCGGATGGGAACGTTGAACCGCGCTCCCAAGGAAATTGCGCAGCACCCTGGGAGAGATCGAGAAGAACTGCTCAAGCAATTGTTCGGCAGCGAGGTAGCCCTGCCGGGGGCCCGACATACCGAAGGCCGACCCACACGAGGCTGTCGAAATTACCATCCACTAACCAAGCTCAGTCGCTCGCCGAAGTGTATGGAGGGGCCGTCAGGTTCAAGTGCATTTCGTGTCGCGTAGGAATCATCGCTTACCGCACGGCGGACGATACCGACTGCGTAACTCCGCCTCGAACTTTTCGCGGTCTTGTCTTGTGCGCTGAAGGGAAGGCATCCGGTGAACGCCGACCCAGATATTGTTGCTCGCGCAGTTCCTCGCCCAGCACGCTTTTCTATCATGATCGTCAATTCGGCCCCCACCTGGCCACTTTGCCCAACGTCAAGAACAGTCCAACTACCATCCCGGGCCACACATAGAATCAGGTAAACTGCTGCCACGTCCGTGAAGTCCGCTTCGGACAGCCTTACACAAGCAAAAGTCCTTCCGCCGATTGTTACATTCGTAGCCATGGGCTTCTCCTTTCAGATAGGCAACCTCGCCGTCCAACGTCCTGCCGATAAGCCGCGGCCGCCAAAGGCGACCGTCAGCTTCATCGGCTTGTTAGGCACCACGTTGAGGCTGTAAGGAAACCCCAGCATGGCTCATGGCTCCGACCACAGATCGTTCCCTCAACCGCATGAGCTAAGCTTTGGCGGCCTCCACGACCCCCATCAGTCTCGAAGGCGGATACCACGTGGCGCGGTATGTCCATCCGGCACGTTCGAAGAGGTCGGCATATTCTTCCTCCGTGCGCTCCTGACCACCCGTCGCGCACATCATGTGAATGTCGAAGAGCTTGGCGAAGTGCGGGACGTTCGGCTCAGGCACCACGTACTCGGCGACGAAGACTCGCGCATTCAGCGGTGCTGCCTTGCGGATGTTCGAGAGGATCCGCACACAATCCTCGCCGTCCCAGTCATGAAGGATGTGCTTCAAAAGGTACGCGTCCGCAGCCGGAACCTCTGTGAACATATCGCCCGCGACGTATTCGCAGCGGCTGGCGACGTTCATCTTCTCGGCCCACAGCAACTCTCTTTGCTCAATGACGCTCGGCAGTTCGTAGACCGTACCCCGAAGATGAGGATGCTTTGCCAGCAGGCTGCAGAGCAGATGGCCGTGCCCGCCCCCGACATCGCAGACGTGCGAGATCATGGAGAAATCGTACGTGGCCAGCGCCTCTAGAACCATCGCCGTTTCTCCGGCCGAGAGACTGCTCATCGCGTCGTTGAAGACCGCTCCGTAGCCCGGCGCCTCGACGACATGGGCGAAGATCGGGCGGCCGAATTCCCGAACGAAACCATCGGCTCCGCCTTCGCGAACGATCGCGCACAAGTGCTTCCAGACGGCGTAATGTTCCGGGCCTTCCTCCAGCAGCGTGATGCCCCGCAGGCTCTGGGGATGATCGGCTCGCAACAATTCACCGGAAGCCGTGAGCGAGAACGAGCGGTTTCGATCTTCGCTCAGGAGCCCGAGGCTGGCGAGGGCACGCAACAGCCGGTAGGTATGTGGCCTGCTGAGGTGCAGCTCGGATGCGACATCGTCCGCCGTCCTGGCTCCGGCACCCAGGGCATCGAAGACCCCAAGCCTGACGCCGGCGTAGAGAATCTGGCTCCGCCATCGTCCAAACAGAATGTCCATCACCGATTGCTGGGGATTGCTCATCGCTCTCCTCCTCCTGGCCTCCTAACGAAAAAGCTCAGCCGACCGCCGCAGGCGGGTCGGCCGTAGCGCGATGTTAGGCGGCGTGATGTTTGTACTTTCTCACCGTCTTCGATAAATCTCTCGGCGGTGACCGATCGCGTGGATCACTATGATCTTTTCATCCCAGAGCACCTCGTAAATGACGCGGTAGTCACCTACACGGAGCTTGTAGAGTCCCGCAAGGTCACCAGTCAATGCCTCAAGACGAATCGCATCCAGGTTCGCAGCCAGCCAGTTGATGCGCTGAACGATACGATGTCCTATAGGCTTATCTAATCGCTCCAGCTCTTGAGATGCGGCACCCAAGATGCGAATGCGGTACTCTGCCATTACCCCAATCCAAGACGCCGAATCACATCTTCAAACGGTTCACCACGTTCACCGCTTGCCACCGCTTGCTTTTGGCGTAAGAGTCTATCGCGAATCGCTTTTCGAATAGGTAGACCCTCATCAGGATCTCCAAGCAGTTCTAGCAACTTTTGTTCAACTATAGTTTCGATCATTTCTCGCAGTTCGTCTTTCGTCATCTGAGCTACTGTAGCCATAATCTCCTCCGTAAACCTGCGACCTTGGCAGTCTGCCAAGCCGCCTAACGGCAGGGATGAGCCGCGAGCGTCAGCGAGTCGGCTCCATCCCCGTGTTAGGCCAAAGTTCGAGAAAACATGAGGGGTAATGTCAGCCCTACTTTGCGGGCACCAAGTCGAACTTGCCGGACGATTCTTCGTAAAAGAGCGCACCCTCTTTCGCGTCCCCGCCGCTCCAGTGCTTGCGTCCGCCCGGAATCCGGATGAAGTCGCCCGGCCCGACCCGCTTCTCTCCAGCATCGTCCTTGTACAGATAAGCGCCCTTGAGAACCACGATCCAGACATCGTTCGTGTGCGTGTGCATCCCCGCATCGAATCCCGGCACGAGCTTGGTAAACGCGCCGTAGGGCCCCTTGTCATGGTCCCCCCAGAGGACCGCCTTGGAAACGCCTGGAACCACTTCCTTGAAGGTTGCCTTGTGTGCGGGGACGAAGACCAGTTCTTTCTTTTTGGGCTGCTGTTGCTGGCCCTGCGCAACTCCGATCGTGCATGTAATGGCTAATGCAGCCGCTACTCCCAAAACCGTCAATGTTCTTTTCATGTCATCCTCCTTCGCATGTTTGGCTTGTATTGGGCCTAACGGTCCGGTTCAGCGGCGGCGGAACGCCGTCCGCTGGAACCAGTTGTTAGGCGAGGTCAAAGTGTACTCCACGATTTGCAGTACCAGCCTCAAGTTGGCCTGGGTTACTTGACAGCAAAGCACCAATTAAGACACTTCCTTCATAAAGTGCCCATTCCCCGCCCTCGCCATCGACCAAATGGGCATAAGCTCGCTGGTCGTGTGGTTCGAGACAATCGAAATACTCTACAAGGAGCACGATAGCGCGATCTTGGGGAAAGATAAGCCCTCCTGTTTCGGTCACTATCTGGCCATCGGGCTCGAGCCTCAAACGGTGGTTTTTCCTGATCCGGGAAAAAGGCCAGCCATGCTGACCTCGCACATGTCCTTGAACGACATAGATAGGTGCTGGCTCGTCTTGTGAAATTGATTTGGCAACCTCGATAGCGAGCTTCCTAACCTTCTGCTCTTGATCTGCCCTAACAAAGACGAGTACACCTCTTCCGGGGCCTGAGAGGCCTTTGCGAGCTGTGAGGATCAGCGAACACAGTTTTTCTAGTTCGTGTGTCTCCATGGATTAATTCCTCCTGCTACACCTTTGCATCTCGCCTAACGGCGCGGCGGATCAGCGGCGGGGCGGCGGTGAGCTGGCTCACCGGCCGAACCGTCCGCTGCAGCCGCTGGATGGCCGGCGCGAAGCGCCGGACAGACAGCGGATGGTAATCCGCCGCGCCGATGGCGCGGCGCGAAGCGTCCGCGCCATCGGTTAGCATCAGCGCCCTCAACTCTGTGACCCTGAGCGCGATCACGGGAACGCTCCCTCACCACCTGTTTTCATCCCACCACAGGTCGGCAGTAGCGTACTATCAATCCCGCCTCATGTCAACCACTTGTGAGTCCATTAGCAGCCTCTCGGGAACTTCTAGTCGCGGAGAGGTCAGGCCTCATGTCAACCACTTGTGAGTCCATTAGGCCTCCGGGTCGGTGCTGAGGAATGGAGATTGCCGGTCGAGGGGAATGAAGAGGTCGCCGGGTGTTGGAGAGAGCCAGAAAACAAGCTTGTGTCACGTACCCAACATCTCTGCCGTCGAGCCGGTATTGGCGAAAACAAGCCAGAAAGCAAGCCTCTGGATGAGTGAGGTCGGTGAATGGCGGGTCTTCGTGGGAATCAAGGGCGGATTCCTCCAGGGTGCGGTTGAAGCGTTCGCCAGGGGCCTCCACTCGTCGAAAGGATCAACCAGCCGGATACTCCCTATTCGGGTAGAGCCCTCCTTGACGAACCTCCACCGGTCGAAAGGATTAGCCAGCCGCCGGCAGAAGGCTCTCCCGCCAGCAGGCTTTCGCTCCCACCTCCGGCAAAAGTTTCGATGAGGATGTCACGAATGGGAAAGGTGCGCCCGGTCAGCTTTCGCTCCCACCTCCGGCAAAAGTTTCGACGGCCGACTAAACCTCTCCCGGCGATTTCCTGTCTTATGCCGGGTGGAAGCAGGCGGTATGAACATCACCTTCGAGGAGGGATGACAATGATCACGAAACGAAAGACCTTCGCCACTCTGGCCCTTGGGGCCGTTTTGATGACGGGCATCGCCCACGCGCAGAACAGCCGCAGCTACTGGGGCTTCTCCCAACGGCTCGGCTCTTCGACCTACACCACGCTCTACGGCAGCGATGGGAGCTACGTCTCCGGGTCGTCGTATCGAATCGGCTCGCTCACGCTCTACAGCTTCTCGGACAACAGTGGTCGTTCCCTCTGGGGCTCTTCCTATCGAAGCGACCCGCTGACCTTCTACAACTTTTTCACCAACGACGGTGACGCGATCCGAGGAATGGTGCAGCGGCTCGGTTCGTTCACCTCTTACGACTTCACCAGCAATAGCGGCAGCTCGCTGACCGGCTCCTCCTATCGGTTGGGCTCCCTGACCCTCTACAACTTCTCTATCCGCCAGTGGTAGGAGAAGACGCCAAGGAGCGCGTCCCGCGCCGTCACGGCCGGCGCGGGATGCGCCCCATCGGCATCCGGTCACGCCATGAGAGACAAAGAGATCAAAGTCGGCGCATATGTCGCCTATCCGCATGAGTCCCGAGGATACCTCAAACGATGCAGCGACTGCAGAGAGACCATCTATCTGTGGCGCGGCTTCGACGGGAAATGGCGACCCTACGAATCATGGGTTGCCGGAAATGCTTCCGAGGGCGAGTGGATTCTCCACAGATGTGGCGGGAAGCGGCCTTCACTCACGGACTGGTGAGCCTGTGACGATACACTGAAGTAGCCCGTCAGGCGCGCAAGCGCCTCGATTCCCGTGAGCCGATGCCCGGATCTCTTGCTCCGGCAACGGCTCACGGGCCATCAGCCCCAACCCGGATGGAGGGAATGCTTATGAGGAACCCTGTGCTCGTTTGCTTTTGCTTGTCGGCGGTAATCGTCATGGCGGCACGCGGCCACCAAAAGCCTGCACCGGCGGCGGCCAGCGAGTCTCCGCCCGTTCACGTCGCCGGAGGGAGCAACTCGAAACCCGAAGGCCCCTCGGAGGACTTTTTCGAGCTGTGGCGATCTTTCCTCGGGCAGCAGCTTCGGTCCTCCGAAGAGACACATGCCAGTTCGGCCGAGTATCTCCTTCGAGGCAACTACATCTTCTCCTCGACCGGCGCCTTTTATAGCTTCGGCCGCACGGATATCCAGAGCGCCATTGGGGGATTCACCTTCGATGGCAACGGTAACTTCACGGGATTTCAGCAGTCGCGGACGCTCTTCACCGGCACGCAGACCTTCAGATTCGGCGGAACATACACCGTAGATGCGAGCGGCGTGGGACTGCTGTTCTATCTCTTCCCGACGGCGCAGACGCAAACCCTCATCGTCGTCAAAGGCGGAGATGCCTTCTTCTTCGTGGATATCAACAGCTCGAACTTTCGGGAGGCCGGCTATGCGCGGCGGCTCGACTAGCGCCGGCGGCTTTGCGTCCTCTCCTCGCGCGCAACAGCCCAGCCGTGGGAGGACGACCGCCATGAAACGCGGAAGGCTCGCGCCTGCAGACGCGCGGAACGAGGGGGCTTCGCTCGCGAGAAATCTTGCCGCAAGGTGGTCCCCTCTTCCCGCAACCCGATCCGCAGTGGTATTTGAGAAACTTCGTCCGGTGGAGTCCACCGGAGCGAGGAGCGAAAAGGAGGTGGCGAATGATGTCTCGTGACGAGGCGCGTGAAAAAGCATGGCGGCTCTTTCGCTTCCTCAAAGAGTACGCGGCCATTCGTTTCCCCCTCGTGCGGGAACTCGACCGAGTCCGGTGGAAGCTCGTGCTCGATGAACTGCCCGATCACTCGAGCATCACGGTGAACCGGTTTGTCGCCGACGACCGGGAGAACGAGGGCGACGGTGGCCCGGCAATTCTCATTCGCATTCGGAGGCCGCGCCGCTCGATCCCGCCCCGGCTGCCGACTTCTCTGGAGGGCTGGCTCGACGGCTCGTTCGACGATCCGTATACGGAACCCAGGGTTCGCTCCGAACGCAGCATCCCGCAACCCGACGGCACGGTGCGCATCGAGCGCTTCGATGACGACGCGACGCGATCGTCTACCTGGTCGGCATGGCTGGAGAAATGGCGCATCTGGGCACGCGACGAACGCCCCGCCCGCGAAGCCGAGAAGGTCTACGGACGCTTCCACGAGCTATACGGCGAGCTCC
>BEHK01000134.1 GCA_002898775.1 bacterium HR08
CTCTCACACCCAGGGTCGTGCCGAAGGAGAGAGCGAGAACGCGCTCGGGCGGAAATCCTCCTCTGGCCAAAAGAGTCCGCAGGGCCCGACGAACCTCCTCGGCGCGATCTCTCCATGCACTCGGTGGCGCCGCACCATCGCGCGAGCGCTCGCCGTGAACGGCGAGGACGTCCAGAGTGTCATGGTCGAGCGCCGCCACATACGTGCCCTCCTCCTCGATGGCGATCCCGATGCGGATCCATGCGCGCTCATTCACCATCGCTCATCTTCGCGGGGCGCGCTCTTGGCGGCCTCAGACCGTCGGCGCGTCTCTCCCCCGTTCACGTTGAAGAGGAGCCGGAGGGTGACGGCGGTGGTCCGAAGCTCGCTTCCTCTTCCGCGGCATGAGCCTCGCGGTTGATCGCGCGCGCCAGGACGAAGAAGAGATCGGAGAGGCGGTTCATGTAGACGAGAACATGCTCATTGATGGGCTCTTCAGCCGCCAATCGCACGATGCGTCGTTCCGCTCGGCGCGCGACGGTACGGGCCAGATGCAGCAAGGCGCCCGGCACACTCCCTCCCGGAAGAATGAATTCGCGTAAGGGGGGGAGCGTTCGGTTCCACTCATCTATCGCCCGCTCCAGGCGCGCGATATGCTCCGGCTCGATGCGCGGCGCTTTGATCTCCAGCGGACTGGCCAGATCGGCGCCGACCGTGAACAGCTCGTTCTGAATCTCGGCCAGGAGCCGATTCACCGGGGAATCCGTCAGGTGCGCCCGCACGACGCCCAGAAGCGAATTCAGCTCGTCCACCTCCCCGTAGGCGTCCACCCGCGCGGAATCCTTCCGCACGCGTCGGCCTCCGACGAGCGAGGTCTCTCCTCGATCACCCGTTCGCGTATACACCTTCGTGATGCGCATAAAATCGCTCACATTATAGCCGTCGCTCCGTGGCGGCAGCAATCTCTGCGCTCCACTGGCGCGCAAGAAGGCCTCATGCCGCGAGGCTTGACAAAGGGAGAAGCGAGGCCCTACAATCCTCACCTTGCGATGAAGCGAGCCTTCGCGATCGTTTTGCTGCTTCTGGCCGGTGGCGGTGTGGGGCGCGCCGTGATGTTATGCGCGCGCTCGCTGTGCGCGATGTCCCCCGTTCGCTGCTGTTGCCATCGCACGGACGATCGTGAGCCAGTGCGCCTCGCGCGCTCGATGGCGTGCGAGAACTCACAGGGGACACCGGCCCGCCTGTGGGGAGAAGCGGAGGGTCATTCGTGTTGTCTCCTCTCATCGGGCTCGGCGGGAATGCCCGGCGAGGTGTTCTCGAAATCTCCCACGCCCTTTCTCCATGAGAAGGGGGCGATGCGCTCGACCGGGATCGGACCCGATGATCCGTCTCCCCCTGCGCGATGGTGCGCTTCATCGGAGAGTGTCTTTCCGGTAACCTCTCCCATTTATCTGCGCGTCGCCGTCCTGCGCATTTAGTTTTTCCGTTCCCCTGCCGGTGATCGGTCACCTTCGTACGGCGGTGGTGTCCCATTTCGCCGGAGCTTTTCCGATCGCGCGTGCGGGGCGAGCGTGCGATCGGTCCCCTCGGAGGGAGTGACATGCAAAGGCACACACGCGCACGAGCCGTTGGCGACGCGAAGCGAGCGCGCAAGGGAGGGCGATCTCGTCGGCATCGGTGGGGCAGCAGTTGGACGATCGGACTCCTTCTGCTCGGCAGCTGCGCTCCGCTTCGTTACGGGCAATCGGTGGCATCGTCGGCGATCGTCGCCGCCCGGGGCGCGAGGCAGGAGCTCTCGATGGAGTTCGCCCCGCCGACGCGCGATGACGAGAAGCCGGACGTGGCGGCGGTCGAGCAACCCGTCGTCACGCTCGACGCATTGATCGCCGAAGCGTGGCGCGCCAATCCGGAGATCCTCGAGGCGCGACGACGCTATGACGCGCGCGTGGCGCGCGTCCCGCAGATGTCGGCGCTGCCGGAGCCCACGCTCTCGATCGCGTCGGTGGGGAATCTGCTCCCGTTCTCCGTTCAGGTTGGTGATCCCTCGAGCGCGCGCATGGTGAGCTTCATGCAGGAGATCCCGTTCCCGGGGAAACTGGCCCTTCGGGGCAAGATCGCCGCTTTGGAGGCGGAAGCCGAGCGATGGAACTACGAACAGACCTGGCGCCGCGTGATCTCCGAGCTGAAGGTGGCCTATTACGAGCTCTACTTCGTGGACAAGTCCCTCGAGATCGTCAACCGGATCAAGGGCCTGCTCGAGCAATTCCTCAGAATCGCCGAGGCCCGCTATCAGGTGGGGAAGGCGGCGCAGTCGGATGTCCTGCGGGCGCAGACGGAGCTTTCGATCCTGCAGGAACGATGGGAGGTTTTAGAGCGACGGCGGGCGAGCGCGGTCGCGTTCATCAACGCCCTGTTGAATCGCCCGCCGGAGACACCCCTGGGGCGGACGGCCGAGGTGAAGAAGGGCGTGCTCCCTTTCTCGCTCGAAGACCTGTATCGAATGGCGGCTGCCGGTTCTCCCGAGCTGAAGCGGCAGGAGCGCGTGATGGACAGCCGCCACTATCAGATCGCGCTCGCGCAGAAGGAGTTCTACCCCGATTTCGCCGTAGGCGTCCAATACATGCAGCGGCCGGCGATGCCGGAGATGTGGGGCTTCAGCATCAACGTCAAGCTCCCCCTCTACTTCTGGCGGAAGCAGCGACCGGCGCTCGAAGAGGCCGAGGCCGAGTGGGCGCAGGCGCGGCAGCAGCGCGAGGGCGTGCGCGCGCAGCTCTTCTTCCGCGTGAAGGACTTGTATCTGATGGCGATGACGGCCGATCGGCTCCTGCGGCTCTATGAGGAGGGGATCATCCCGCAAGCGACGTTGACGCTGGAGTCTTCGATCGCCTCGTATCAGGTCGGGACGGTGGATTTTCTGACGCTCATCACGAATCTCATCACCGTGCTCACGTATGAGACGAACTATTACGAGCAACTGGTCACCTTTCAAAAATCGCTGGCGCAGCTGGAACCGCTCATCGGGAGGGAGTTGGTGAGGTGAGGGCGCGGCGCTCCCGAAGGAGCGGGTCGGCGAGGCCTGAGGAGGGATGCGATGGCGCACGAATCGCGGAGATCGTGGGATGCATCGGGAGAGGACCCGTTGGAGGTCCTGCGTTCGGCTCACCTCTCGGCTTCGGGGCGCGAGGGGACGAACCCATCGCCCTCGGAGGTGTCTTCCGGAGAGAAGGGCGGGCCGCGAAAGAAGCGCATGCGCTCGCGGCGCCTCTTGGGAGGGATCGCCTTGCTTCTCGCGCTCCTCGCGTTGGGGCTCGGGTATCGGTATCGCGAAGCGTGGTGGCGCCTCTCGCGCGCGGAGGATGCGCCTCAGCGGGCGACGCGCACCGTTTACTATTGTCCCATGCATCCGGACTATCGGTCCGAGCGCCCCGGCGAGTGCCCCATCTGCGGGATGACGCTCGTGCCGCTGGAGTCCTCGGCGGCAGAGCCCGCTCAGGAGCATGCCCGAGAGGAGGGAGCCTTGCCCCCCGGAACCGTGCACATCAGTCCCATCAAGCAACAGCTCATCGGCGTCGCTTATGGCGAGGTGAAGTTCGAGCCGATCGAGCAGACGATCCGAGCCGTCGGGAAGATCACGTACGATGAGACGAAGATCGCCCGCGTGCATCCCAAGATCGAGGGGTGGATCGAGCGCGTCCACGTGGATTACGTCGGGAAGTTCGTTCGGAAGGGGGAGCCGTTGGTCGAGATCTATAGTCCCGAGCTGGTGGCCACGCAGCAAGAGTATCTGCTGGCGTTGCGCGCGAAGGAGCTGCTGGGGCGCAGCTCGTATCGGGAGATCGCCGCTTCGGCGGACTCGCTCTATGAGGCGAGCAAGAAGCGGCTCGAATTGTGGGACATCCCCGAGGAGGACATCCGGCGGATCCATCAGCGAGGGCAACCTTCGCGCACGCTCACGCTCTATGCGCCGGTGACCGGATTCGTCCTGGCGCGGAACGCTTTCGAGCGGCAACGGGTGACGCCGGAGACCGAGCTGTATGTGATCGCCGATCTCTCGACCGTATGGGTGTTGGCAGACGTCTACGAGTATGAAGTGCCGATGATCCGGGTCGGGCAGCGGGCGACGATGACGTTGCCGTATCTCCCCGGCGCGGTCTTTCACGGCCGGGTGGCATACATCTACCCGCAGGTGGATGCGACGACGCGCACGGTGAAGATTCGCTTGGAGTTTCCGAATCCGAAGCTCACGTTGAAGCCGGACATGTACGCGAACGTCGAGGTGCACGTCTCCTACGGACGACGCCTGTGGGTGCCCGAGGGGGCGGTCTTGGATTCCGGCCAGGAGCAGATCGTCTTCGTCGCTCACACGGGGGGATACTTCGAGCCGCGTCGCGTGCGCGTGGGGCCGAAGGTGGGCGATCGGTACATCATCCTGGAGGGATTGAGGGCGGGGGAGCGGATCGTCACGTCCGGGACGTTCCTGATTGATTCCGAGAGCCGCCTCAAGTCGGCCCTTCAAGGGATCAGCCATGCCGAGCACGGCCGCGCGCCCGAGGCGCCGTCGAAGCGGCCGCCGGAACATTCGGGACACCGGCCGTGAGCGCGGAGGGACGCGTATGATCGAACGGCTCATCGAATTCTGCGCGCACAACCGATTCCTCGTCTTCCTCTTCATCGGCGTGGCCTTGCTCATCGGGTTTCATGCCATGCGCAACATCACGTTGGACGCCATCCCCGATCTCTCGGACACGCAGGTGATCATCTACTCCCGGTGGGATCGCAGCCCGGACATCATCGAGGATCAGGTGACGTATCCGATCATCAGCGCCTTGCTCGGATTGCCTCGGGTGAAAGACATTCGCGGCTTCTCGGATTTCGGCTATTCCTACGTGTACGTGATCTTCGAGGATGGGACGGACATTTACTGGGCGCGCTCTCGAACGCTCGAGTATCTGAGCAGCATCTTGCCGAAGTTGCCCGAAGGCGTGCAGGTGGAGTTGGCCAAGGACGTGACCGCCGTCGGATGGGTCTTTCAGTATGCTCTGGTGGATACGACGGGGAAACGGAGTTTGGCCGAGCTCCGCGCGTTTCAGGATTGGCATCTGCGCTACGCGCTGCAGGCGGTGCCAGGGGTGGCCGAAGTCGCTCCCGTTGGCGGCTTCGTCCGGCAGTATCAGGTGAATCTCGACCCCAATGCCCTGCTCGCCTATCGCGTCCCGTTGGAGACCGTCGTGCGCGCGATTCGGCGGGGGAACAACGACGTGGGGGGGCGGCTCATCGAGTTCGCCGGGCGGGAGTACATGGTGCGCGGTCGCGGTTACATCCGATCCCTCCAAGACGTCGAGAACATCGTCGTGGGGATCAATCCGGAGACGGGGACGCCCATCCTGGTGAAACATCTGGGCACGGTCGCTTTGGGACCGGACATTCGTCGCGGCATCGCCGAGCTGGATGGAGAGGGGGAGACCGTCGGCGGCATCGTGATCATGCGGTATGGGGAGAACGCGTTGAAGGTCATCGAGCGCGTGAAGGCGCGCTTGGCCGAGATCGAGCGCACCCTCCCCGAAGGGGTGAAGATCGTCACGACCTACGATCGGTCGGACCTGATCCTGCGCTCCATCGCGACGTTGAAGCGGACGCTCATCGAGGAGTTGGTGATCGTGAGCGCCGTGATCCTCATTTTCCTCTGGCACATCCCGAGCGCGCTGATCCCCATCATCACCATCCCCACCGCGGTGCTCCTCTCGTTCATCCCGATGTATGCGATGCGGATTACGGCCAACATCATGTCGCTCGGCGGGATCGCCATCGCCATTGGCGCGATGGTGGATGCGGCGATCGTCGTCGTCGAGCAGACGCACAAGCGGCTCGAAGAGTGGGAGGCTGCGGGGCGTCCGGAGGATTTCCGCGATGTGGTCATTCGGGCGGTGCAGGAAGTGGGGCGACCGAGCTTCTTCGCGCTCCTGGTGATCGCGGTCTCGTTCATGCCGGTCTTCGCTCTGGAAGCGCAGGAGGGACGGCTCTTCAAACCCCTCGCCTTCACGAAGAACTTCGCCATGGCGATCGCTGCGGTGCTGGCGATCACGCTCGATCCGGCGATCCGGCTGCTCTTCACCCACATGCGGGAATTCGCGTTCCGCCCGCGTTGGCTCTGTCGGCTCCTGAACGCCATCCTCGTCGGGAAGATTCACAGCGAGGAGAAGCATCCGATCAGCCGGGTGCTGATGCGCTTCTATCATCCGGTCGTGGAGGTCGTCCTCCGACATCCGTGGGCGACGATCGCGGGCGCCGTGCTCGTCGTCGCGGTGACGGTCCCCGTCTTCTTCCGCCTCGGATCGGAATTCATGCCGCCTTTGGATGAAGGGGTGTTGCTCTATATGCCGACGACGCTGCCGGGCCTCTCGGTGACCGAAGCGCAGAAGCTCCTGCAGGTGCAGGACAAGATCTTGAAATCATTCCCCGAAGTCGAGCGGGTCTTCGGCAAGGCCGGGCGCGCGGAGACGGCGACCGATCCGGCGCCGTTCTCGATGATCGAGACGGTCATCGTCCTCAAGCCTCGCGAGCAATGGCCGAAGGTGCCCCGGTGGTATTCGGACTGGGCGCCCGAGTGGCTGCAGGGCCTCTTGCGCCACGTATGGCCCGATCATAAGACGACCGAGGAGTTGATCTACGGCCCGGGGGGATTGAACGAGGCGTTGCAACTGCCGGGCGTCGTCAACGCGTGGACGATGCCCATCAAGGCGCGCATTGACATGCTCGCGACGGGCGTGCGCACGCCGGTG
>BEHK01000135.1 GCA_002898775.1 bacterium HR08
AGAACGATCGTGCGATAGCCGAGTTCGGCCGCGCGCACGCCCGTGGCGGCCGCGACCGACGTCTTGCCGACCCCCCCTTTGCCGGAGAAGAGGATGATTCGCGGTTTCATGGCAGCCCCGCTGATGGATTATGGCAGAGCGACGCAGCACTCGGCAAACGCGGGTCCACGGCGGAGAATCATCGCCTCAGAGACGCCCCCTCCGATCCCCGCCGAAGACAGGGGAGATATCCGCATGACGAGCGCGCGAGCGCTCACGCGCGAAGGAAGCGAAGAAAGGCGAGGAGAATCCCCACAATCGCGCCCAGTTGCCCCACCCAGAAGATGAACATCCATCGGAGCAGATCGGCCTTCGTCTCCGCGATCCTCACTTCGAGCCGTGCCACCTCTTCAGTCACGCGCTGATCCAGGGCGACGATCCGCTGTTCCAGCCGGCCGACCTCCTCGGTCACGCGCTGATCCAGGGCGACGATCCGCTGTTCCAGCCGGCCGACCTCCTCAGTCACGCGCTGATCCAGGGCGACGATCCGCTGTTCCAGCCGGCCGACCTCCTCAGTCACGCGCTGATCCAGAGCGACGATCCGCTGTTCCAGCCGGCCGACCTCCTCAGTCACGCGCTGATCCAGAGCGACGATCCGCTGTTCCAGCCGGCCGACCTCCTCGGTGATCCGTCCGTCGAGTTTGGCGATCTCCGCGCTCAATCGGTCATTCAGCCTGGCTTCCGTCTCCGCAAGACGGCGCTCCATCCCCTCCCGCACGTCCCCCAGCCGGGCTTCAAACCGCTCGCTCATCTCGACGAGCCGGCGCTCAACTCTCCCCTCCAGATCCGACAGCCGCTGCTCGAGCCGCCCGTTGAGCTCGACCAGCTGGTGCGCGAACCGCTCTCCCATCTCCACCACTTGGTGCGCGAATCGCTCTCCTGCTTCCGTGAGCCTGGACTCGAAGCGCTCGCTCATCTCCGATATGCGGCGTTCGAATCGTTCCCCCGCCTCTGACACCCGTCGCTCGAACTTCTCCTCTGCCAGCAGGAGCACCTCGCCGCGCGCCTCTCGATCTATAGCGCTCAACAGCGCCACCAGAGCCTCGGCCCCATCCTCGCCGAGCTTCTCCCGCAGCACTGGCGGAATCGTGATGATCGGCATCGCTCCCCACTTTATCATCTCCCTGCGGGGATGGCAAGACTGGGGCTCGAGAGCGGGGCTCCTCGCGTTGCGTCTTGGCGTGGAGCGCCGTAGACTAAGCAGACAGCACATGCTCGAGCGGATCTTCGGGGTCGAGAAACCGGTCATCGGTATGCTTCATGCGCCGGCTCTGCCCGGAGCGCCGGGGTTCGAGGGCGATTGGGAGCGCGTGCGCGCGCGGGTCTTGGCCGATGCGGAAGCGCTGGCCGAAGGTGGGGTGGAGGGATTTCTCTTGGAGAACTTCGGCGACGCGCCTTACTACCCGCGCCGCGTCCCGCCGCATACGGTAGCCTTCCTGACGGCCCTCGGCCAGGAGGTGAAGCGGGCGTTCGCCAAGCCGCTGGGGGTGAACGTCCTGCGCAATGATGCGCGCAGCGCTCTGGCCATCGCAACGGCCATCGGCGCGGAGTTCATTCGGGTCAATGTCTTCATGGGCGCGCGCGTGACCGATCAGGGGGTGATCGAAGGAGTGGCGCATCTGCTGCTGCGCGATCGCGCGACGCTGGGAAGTGTCGTGAAGGTCTTCGCCGATGTCGCTGTGAAACATTCGGCTCCCCTTGCCCCCCGCGATCTCGCGCAGGAAGTTTTGGAGACGATCGAGCGGGGACGGGCCGATGCCATCATCCTCTCGGGCGTGGCGACAGGGCAGGAGACGTCTCCTGAGCGCATTCGGGAAGCGAAAGCCGTGGCCCGCGCGACGCCCGTGCTCGTGGGCAGCGGGGTGACGGTGGAGAATGTCGCAGACATTCTCCGCGTGGCCGATGGAGTGATCGTCGGGACGTTCTTCAAGCAAGATGGGGTCGTTCATCGTCCCGTGGATGTCGAGCGCGTGAAGGCCTTCATGCGTGTTGTCGCTCGCGCGCGCGAGGGGTTCCTGTGAGGGTCCAGTTATCCCCGGAGTCGGTTCCACTGCTGGCGGAGCGTGTCGCGAATCTCCTCGTAGCTCTTCCCCTCGCGCCAGGCTCGGGCGATGGCGGGCTGAAAAACCTGCTCGTAGAAGGCGCGCCCCATGCGCTCGATGATTTTCGTCTCGAATTCTTCGGGAGAGGCGAGTCGGTGCCACCATGGGACGGTGATCTCCTCAGGCCGGGCGAGCGTCCGCGCCTGACGCTTGAAGTCGGCCAACTCTTTCGGCGTATAGCCGTGCAGCTTGCGCGCCGCGACGACCTTGGCGACGGCCAATCCGTAAGCGCGCGCTTCCGGCTCCGGCAATTTCAGGAGCGTCACCGCCCTCAGCCGGTTCCATTCGGCGAAGATGTCGAAGCGTCGAATCTCGGCTTTCGGAGCGATCATAGTGGGCTGCCGACCATTATACCCGCAGCGGCGCTGTGGGGAAAGTCGCGATCGGCGCGTGAAAGCCGAAGCGAGGCCGTGTACAATACAGGCGCGTGATCACGCGACAACGAGGGGAGTGCGTATGGACTACAAGGAGAACATCCTGCAGCTCATCGGCCGCACGCCACTGGTCAAGCTCAACAAAGTGACCCGGGGGATCGAAGCGACGGTCCTAGCGAAGCTCGAATCCATGAACCCCGGCGGGAGCGTGAAGGACCGCATCGGGATCGCGATGATTGAGCGGGCCGAGCGAGAGGGCCGATTGAAGCCGGGGGGGACTATTGTCGAGCCGACCAGCGGCAATACGGGGATCGGATTGGCCCTGGCCTGCGCCGTGAAGGGCTATAAGGCGATCTTCGTCATGACCGACAAGGCGAGTCAGGAGAAGGTGCGGTATCTGAAGGCCCTGGGGGCAGAGGTCGTCATCGTCCCGGTCACGGCCAAGCCCGACTCCCCAGATCACTACGTGAACACCGCCAAGCGGATCGCGCGCGAGACCCCGGGGGCCGTCATGCTCAATCAATATGAGAACCCGGCCAACCCCGAGGCGCATTATCGCACGACGGGGCCGGAGATCTGGGAGCAGACCGAGGGACGGATCACGCATTTCGTCGCGGGCATTGGGACCGGCGGGACGATCAGCGGCGTCGGACGGTATCTCAAGGAGAAGAACCCCAAGATCCGGGTCATCGGCGCCGACCCCTATGGATCGGTCTTCAAGACCTACAAGGAGACGGGGCAGCTCATGGAGGCGACCCCGTACTTGGTCGAGGGGATTGGGCAGGAGACGATCCCCGCCAACGTTCACATGAAGTACATTGACGAGATCATCAACGTCACCGATCGCGATTCGTTCAACATGGCGCGGCGCTTGGCGCGCGAGGAGGGGATCTTCGCCGGAGGGAGCACGGGGACGATCGCGTATGCGGCGCTGAAGGTCGCCGAGCGGCTGACGCGCGAGCATGTGGTTGTCTTCATCGTCTGCGATACGGGCGAGCGCTACTTGTCCAAGTTCTATTCGGACGAATGGATGAAGGAGAAGCGGCTGCTCGGATTCGAACGCTTGACGTTAGGGACGCTCTTGCAGATGAAGGACACGAGCATGGTGCCGCCTCTTGTGGCGGTCGCCCCGCGCGACCGCGTGGCCGAGGCGTTGCACAAGATGAACCAGTACGGGCTCTCGCAATTGCCCGTCTTAGAAGAAGGGCGCTCGGTCGGCAGCGTGCGCGAGGGACGGCTCATGGCGAAGCTCCTCAAAAATCGCGACCTGCTGCAGGCGCCTGTGAGCGAGGTGATGGAGGCCCCGTTCCCCGTCGTGAGCGAGGGCGTCGAGGTCGGGACGGCCGTGAAGTATCTCAAGCATTCTCCGGCCATTCTGGTCGAAGAATATGGGCGGATCATTGGCATCGTGACCCGATATGATGTGCTCGATCTCCCCTCCTGAGGCCGACCCCTCCTTGACAGGGGCGGCGCACGCCGTGTACTCTTTCTCCTCGAATACCGGTGAGAGAGGGGGAGCGCTGTGAAGAAAGGCATCCATCCGGAGTACGTGGAAGCGATCGTCACGTGTGCCTGCGGTGAGACGTGGCGCACGCGCTCGACCAAGCGGGAGATTCATCTGGAGGTGTGTTCCGCCTGCCATCCCTTCTTCACGGGGAGGCAGAAGTATGTGGACAGCGCCGGCCGCGTCGAACGCTTCCAGCGGAAGTATGGGCAACGACCGGCCGGGGAGAACAAGGGGTAGCAGCGGTGTCCTTCCCCTGTGGGCCACAGGTCTTGCTCCCGCGCGGGGGTGAGCGCTTGTGGCCTTCGGTGTTTCTGTCGGGAGACCGTGGCGATGGAATTGCGGGAGAAACTCCGAGAGATCGTGGCGAAGTCCGAGGAGCTGGATCGTCAGCTCGCCGATCCGGAAGTGCTCCTCGATCACGAGCGGTACGTGAAGCTCCTCAAGCAGCAGCGAGAGCTGGAGCCGATCATCGCGAAATATCGCGAGTATGAGCGCCTGCGGCGAGAATGGGATGACGCGTGCGCCCTGTTGGAGGAAGAGACCGACGGCGAACTGCGTGAGCTGGCGCGCGCTGAACGGCGTGCTTTGGAGGAGCGGCTGCAGCGCTGCGAACAGGAGCTGAAGCTGTTGCTGCTGCCGAAAGATCCCAACGATGAGCGGAACGTCATTCTGGAGGTGCGCGCCGGGACGGGGGGAGCCGAAGCCACGCTGTTTGCCGCGGATCTCTTGCGCATGTATACCCGCTATGCTGAGCGTCAGGGATGGCGCGTGCAACTGCTCGACGTCTCCGAATCCGACATCGGGGGCGTCAAGGAGGCGGTCCTCTTGATCGAAGGGAGGGGAGCCTATTCCCGCTTGAAGTTCGAGTCCGGGGTGCATCGCGTGCAGCGCGTCCCCATCACCGAAGCGAGCGGGCGCATTCACACGTCGGCGGCAACGGTGGCCGTTTTGCCCGAGGCCGAAGAGGTGGAGGTGCGGATTGATCCGAAGGACCTGCGCATTGATACCTTCTGCTCCTCGGGACATGGCGGGCAGTCGGTCAATACGACGTATTCCGCCGTGCGGATCACGCACTTGCCGACGGGTCTGGTGGTGACCTGTCAGGACGAGCGCTCGCAGATCAAGAACCGCGAGCGCGCCCTGCGCGTACTCCGCTCGCGGTTGCTGGAATTGGAGCGGCGGAGACAGCATGAGGCGGTCTCCGCCGAACGCCGTCAACAGGTCAAAAGTGGCGATCGGAGCGAGAAGATCCGCACCTACAATTTCAAAGAGAATCGGGTGACGGATCACCGCATTGGTCTGACCCTCTATCAGCTCGATCGCATCTTGGATGGCGAGTTGGATGAGCTGATCGAGGCCCTCATCACGCACCATCAGGCGGAGAAGTTGAAGGAGCACATCGCGGCGGCCTGAGGGGCGACGGAGGCGATCTTCCTTGACGATCGCGCCCTCCTCGCATAAACTCACAGCCTAGCTATGAGCGGCCAGAGTGAGACCATACCGACGGTGGGCCTTCCCGAAGGGCTCACCTTCGACGATGTCCTGCTCATCCCCGCCAAGAGCGATGTCTTGCCGACGGAGACCGATACGACGACCTTCTTCTCGCGGAACGTGCGGCTGAACATCCCCATCAGCAGCGCGGCGATGGACACGGTCACCGAGGCGCATCTGGCCATCGCGCTGGCGCAGCAGGGGGGGATCGGGGTCATTCACCGCAATCTCTCGATCGAGGCGCAGGCGGCCGAGGTGGATAAGGTGAAGCGCTCCGAGAGCGGGATGATCGTGGACCCGATCACGATCACGCCGGACCGGCCGATCGCCGAAGCCCTGGCGATGATGGCCCATTACAAGATCTCGGGCGTGCCCGTGGTGGACGGCGATGGAAAGCTGGTGGGGATCTTGACGAATCGCGACCTGCGGTTTGAGACCCGCATGGACTTGCGCGTCCGCGACGTGATGACCGGGCGCGAGAGGTTGATCACGGCGCCCGTGGGGACGACGCTCGAGGATGCGAAGGTCATCCTGCAGCAGCATCGGATCGAGAAACTCCCGATCGTGGACGAGGACTTTCGGCTCAAAGGGTTGATCACGGTCAAGGACATTCAGAAGGCGATCAAGTATCCGAATGCGGCGAAGGACCACTTGGGACGACTGCGCGTGGCAGCGGCGGTCGGCGCGACGGGGGATTTCCTGGAGCGGGCCGAGGAGCTGGTGAAAGCGCGCGTGGACGTGCTCGTCATTGACACGGCGCACGGGCACACGACGCGCGTGCTGGAGGCCGTGCGACAGCTGAAGCGAAAGTTCCCCGAAGTGGATGTGGTCGCCGGCAATGTCTCCACGGCGGAAGCGGCGCGCGAATTGATCGCGGCTGGTGCGGATGGGGTGAAGGTCGGGCAGGGGCCGGGCTCGATCTGCACCACGCGCGTGGTCACAGGAGCGGGCGTGCCGCAGATCACGGCGATCATGGAGTGCGCGCGCGCGGCGCGCGGCACGGGCGTTCCGATCATCGCCGATGGCGGGATCCGATTCTCCGGCGACATCACGAAAGCCATCGCGGCTGGCGCCGATTGCGTGATGATCGGCTCGCTCTTCGCCGGGACCGATGAGAGTCCGGGGGAGACGATCCTCTATCAAGGGCGCACGTTCAAGACCTATCGGGGGATGGGGTCGCTCGGGGCCATGATGGCCGGCAGTAGCGATCGGTACCAGCAAACGCCCGAGCGCGGGAAG
>BEHK01000136.1 GCA_002898775.1 bacterium HR08
ACCGGATCCACCAGGTAGAAGACGTTCAACAGCGCGAACCCGACGATCGAACCGAGCCCCGAGACCCAATACCCTACGGTGATCGGGCGCATGGGATCTTTCACCTGCTCGCCCCGCATGCGCACGCTCCAAATGCCGAGTATGGACGAGAAGACCCCCAGTGCGCGCACCAACAAGGGAAACAGGATCAACTTCAGAGCGAAGGCCGAGGCGTGCGCCCCATAATACCGCGTGAACGCCGGATCCAGCAGCGTGGCCGCCGCCAGGATGATGGCCGCCACCAGCGTCACCTCGTAGCTTTCGAAGACATCGGCCGCCATCCCGGCGCAATCCCCCACGTTGTCACCGACATTATCCGCGATGACGGCCGCATTTCGAGGATCATCCTCGGGAATCCCCTTCTCGACCTTCCCGATCAAGTCCGCCCCGACGTCCGCCGCCTTCGTGTAGATCCCACCGCCGATGCGCATGAAGAGCGCCGCCAGGCTCCCCCCGAAGCCGAATCCCACGAGCACCTTCATCGCTTCCTCTTGAAAGAGCAGGAAGATGATCGTCGCGCCGAGCAATCCGAATCCCACGGTGAACATCCCGGAGACGGCCCCCGCTCGAAACGCCAGCTCAAACGCCCGCGGGAAACTCGACCGCGCCAGATTCGCCGTGCGCACGTTCCCCTTCACGGCCAACCACATCCCGACATAGCCCGCGCCATAGGAGGCCATCACCCCCATGAGGAAGGCCACGGCGATCCCCGCCGGAAATCGCCAATCCGGATAGACCCGCTGGTACACGAAGAAGAGCAGAAGCGTGATCGCCAGCACGAACCAGATCATCGTGCGAAATTGCCGCCCCAAATACGCCATCGCCCCTTCCTCGATCGCCCGCGCGACGCGAACCATCGCCTCCGGCCCGGCCTCCTGTCGAATCACCCGCCGAACCAGCAGCGCGCCATAGAGGAGCGCCAGCAGAGCGGATGCCAGAACCGCCCACAGGATCATCCACTCCGTGCGCCCCAAGGTCGGCAATGTGATCTCATGTTCGGACTGCGCCCATACATCTCCGCTCACGAAGCACGCCAGGAGAAAGGAAAGCACCAAGCGTCTCACCTTCATCTTGCCCTCCACCGCCGTTTGCGATCTCTGTCTCTCCCACCTCCCAGGGAGATCAAGGCGTGACGCCCCCCTTCGTTCCCGATCTCAATTCGCATACGGGATCGGATCTTCGATCCCCGCTTCGGCGAAACCGCGCCGTCGAATCTGACAGCTATCACATCGCCCGCAGGCGAGAACTTCCCCCTCTCGCTCCACGGGATCATAGCAACTCCATGTGAGGCGATAGTCCACCCCCAGCTCTCGCCCCCGCCGAATGATCTCGGCCTTGGTCATTAAAAGCAGCGGTGCGTGAAGGCGAAATCGCGCCTGTCCCGAGACGCCCGCGCGCGTCGCCAGATTGGCCATGTGCTCGAACGCCCGCAAATATTCGGGCCGACAATCCGGATAGCCACTGTAATCAAGAACATTCGCCCCGAAGAAGATGTCCTCAGCACCGAGCACCTCAGCCCACGCGAGCGCGAAGGCGAGGAAGATCGTGTTCCGCCCGGGGACGTAGGTGATCGGAATCTCGGCGCCGATCTCCTCCGGCGTTCGGTCCTTCGGCACGGCGATGCGCTCGTCGGTGAGCGCCGAACCACCGATCTCCCGCAAGTCAATGGTGATCATCAGATGTCGGGCGACGCCGAACGCATCGGCGATGGCCCGCGCGCGCTCGAGCTCGATCTCATGCCGCTGACCATACCGGACGGAGAGGGCGTAGACGTCATACCCCTCGGCGCGGGCGATCGCGAGCGTCGTCGTCGAATCTATGCCTCCGCTCAATAGGACGACGGCTCTCCTCGTCATACGCCCTCACGCGAATTCGCGCGCTCCGAGAAGGGGCGAGGAGGCCTCCGATCGCGCCACCTCCGGGGGGAGGGCGAACTGCACGCCCTCGTCCTCGGCGGGCATCTCTTCGACGCTCTCGGCGCCGAGCGCGCGAAAATACGCGATCACGCGCGCGACCAGCTCTTCAGGCGCCGACGCACCGGCCGTCACGCCGACGGACGTCACCCCCTCCAGCCACGCCGGCTCGATCTCCGTCTCATCGTTGATCACATACGCCGGAACGCCCGCCGCTTGAGCGACCTCCCGCAACCGCTGCGAATTCGAGCTGTTCCGCGAACCGATCACAAGGATGAGGTCTACCTCGCGCGCCAATGCCTTCACCGCATTCTGCCGATTTTGCGTGGCGTAGCAGATGTCCTCCTTGGGCGGCGATTCCAACCGAGGGAACCGACGTCGCAGGGCCTCGACGACATGCGCCGTATCGTCCACGCTGAGCGTCGTCTGTGTGAGATAGACGATCCGATCGGGACGCTCCACGTGCAACCGCTCCACATCGGCGATGGAGCTGACCAAATGCATGGGCGCTTCGCCCATCGTTCCTTCGACCTCCTCATGCCCGGGATGCCCGATGAGCACGATCGAATACCCCTCGCGGGCGAATCGCACGGCTTCCAGATGCACCTTCATCACCAGCGGGCAGGTCGCGTCAATGACCCGCAACCGACGCTGCGCCGCCTCCGCCCGAACCTGCGGGGAAACGCCATGCGCGCTGAAGATGCACGTCGCGCCTTCGGGCACGTCGGCGATCCGATCCACGAAGATGACCCCGCGACGACGCAAGCGCTCGACGATATGCCGGTTGTGAACGATCTCATGGAAGACATAGATGGGCGGAGGGAAGAGCGCGAGCGCGCGCTCGACAATCTCAATGGCGCGCACGACGCCGGCGCAGAACCCCCGCGGTTTCGCCAGAACGACTCGACGAATCGCCATCTCATTCCCTCCTCGCCGGGGGAAGTTCTTAAGCGTATCGCTCACAGGGCGAGACGTCAACAGGGAGCAGAGCGCGAACGCGCGGATGCGTGAAATACCGGCGCGCCCGCGCGATGTCCTGCTCGATCTGAGCGCGCAAGGCGTCCACCGTCTCGAATCGGCGCTCCGACCGCAACCGTCGCAGGAATCGCAGCGCCACCGACGCGCCGAGCGCATCCCCGCGCCAACCCAACAGATGCGTCTCAACGCTCATGGTCCCCCCCTCGCCGAAAGTCGGCCGATGCCCGACATTAGTCACTCCCGGATACCACTGCTCCCCGAGACGCATCAGGGTGACATAAACGCCGGTTGCCGGCAGAATCGGATTCTCCGACTGCAGATTCGCCGTCGGGACGAGCTGCTCGCGACCACGACCGGATCCCGTGATGATGCGCCCGCGGATTTCATACGGACGCCCCAGGAGACGCCGCGCCAGGTTCACACGCCCCGTCCGCAACAGACGCCGAATCGTCGTCGCGCGCACCCGATGGCCGCGCAACGTCACCTCGTCGATCTCCATCGCCCGCCGTCCCAATCGCGCCGCGATCTGTACGGCCAGATCAATCCGCCCCTGCCGATCGCGCCCGAAGGCTGCGCCCTTCCCCAGATACAGCTCGCGCGCGTCCAAGCGCCCGAACACGTACGTGAGCAGAAAATCCTCAGCCGAGACGGCCGCCAGTTCACGAGTGAAGCGCATGAGGATGACCTGCTCCACCCCCAGCTCGGCGAACGCTTCCAAGCGTTGCTCCAACGTCTGAAGCAAGGGAGGCGCTGTCTCCGGACGCAAAACCTGTCGCGGATGCGGATCGAAGGTGATGACCGTCGGCGTCGCCCCCAACGCTCGCGCCCGCTCAACGACTGTGCGCAAAATGCGCTGATGGCCGAGGTGAACCCCATCGAAGACGCCGAACGTCACCACCGTGGGGCACCGAATGACCTCCTGCCACAGATCGCGGACGATCCTCATCGAACCCTAGCGCCGCCTCCCCCCGAAGAGGTAAGAACCCCCTTTTCACACGCGCTCCAGTGAGATCATGAAATCGTCATCGGCGCATCCCCACCGGCCGCCGCCCAGTGCCCAAGAGGTGCGCCCACGTATCTCTCCTCAAGCCCCCGCCTCCCGTTCCCTCGGCTGCCGATTCGCTAACTGAACGAAGCGCATGCGCAACTGCGTGAGCGCTCCATCGAACAGCTCCTCCTCTTCGCGAGAGAGATTACCGCGCGTCTTCTCCCGCAACGCCCCCAGCCAGTCAATCATCTGCTTGGCGGCCGATAAATCTACAACCCGCTTCCCCAAAGCCGGATGTTCCATCATCCCCAGATTGATCTCCGCCGAGGAGATGAGATTCACGAGCAGCTCGACAAAGAGCGGCGACGTCTCGATCGAAGGGGGCGTCGGTGCGGGCTCTTCGACCTTCGGCGTTTCCGCCGGCGCGCTCACCGGCTCCCGCTCCAAGACCTCCGCCCGCAATGTCCCGTCGGGATTGAAGAGCCGACGATCCGTCACCTTGAACGTGACCTCACCCTCCTTGTTGCTCATGCGCCCTCACTCCTCACCGTTTCCTCATCATGCGCACTGCGCGCGACGTTGAGGCATTCATCTTATCACTCCCCCTTTCCCACAGCAAGAGAGGCCTGTCCCACCCCGCAGAAGAACACCGGGGACCGCCCCTCCACACGCATCTCGGCGGCTGAGATTGACCGTTTCGGCAGACAAGCATGACAATCGCTCGACTTCCTGCAGACCGGATGGGATCCACACCTCACTGGCACGCCGATTACAAGCGACGAACCGGGAATGCCTGAGGTCTGAGCGCGACGCCTATCGAAGAAGGCGATCCGGATGGCAACACCTCGGCGAACACATCAGGGAGACGATTCCGCCGACTCCCTTCACACAGCTTCGCCATCACTGGCGGCGTCGGAAGACGCCGGTTTCGCCATTGAGCCAGACCTGAAGCGTGCTTCCGGTCACGTCGAGGACAGCGAGATCCAACCGCCCATCATCATCGAAGTCCCCCACGACGACCGCCGTCGGGACAGCATTGATGTTCATCCGCTGTCGAGAGCCCCACCGCCCGCTCTGTTCTCGCGCATGCACCCAGACCTGTTGCGCCAGAGAACCGGCGCTGGCGATGCCCACCCCGTCGCTGAACAGTCGCCCTATCGCCACGGCCACCGGTTGTTCGGCCGTGGGCACCGTCGCGGCAACTCGCAAGCGCAGGCGGGACCCCGCTATCCCTTCGTTGCGCACGATCGAGAGCGTGGAGGCACGAACATTGGCCGTGACGACATCCACCCGCCCATCTTCATCCAGATCAGCGGCCGCAATGGCGACCGGTTCGCGATCTACCGTGACCTCACCGCCTGGGACGAATGTCCCGTCTCCACGTCCGACAAGCACGATCACGCTGTCAGAAGCCGCATCGGCGATCGCCACATCCACGATGCCATCGCCGCTCAAATCAGCGACGGCCAACGCGACAGGTCGCCTCCCGACACGAACGCGCTGCCCAGCGACGAACGTCAGGTCACCTCGCCCGCGAAAGATCTGCCCATCCCCCTCGTCCGGATAAACGACCACGATGTCCGCTCGCCCGTCTCGATCGAAATCGCCCACAGCTACAGCCATAGGCTTGGCCGGAACCGAAAGGGCGCGCCTGCGCCGAAACGTGCCGTCCCCCACACCCTCCAGGATCGTCAACGTTTGCGACTGAAAATCGGCCGTCACGACGTCCGTCGCCCCATCGCCATTGAGATCGCCAACGGCAGCCGCTACCGGCTCCCTCCCGACGAGAATCGTCTGCCCCGGCCGCAACGTCCCATCTCCAGCATTCAGGAACACACGCACCTGATCCTGAACCGCGTCCACGACGATCACTCCCCGTGCACCCTCTGCAGAGGCGTGGACGGCCGCTCCACGAGCAGCCTCAGATTGAACGAAGAAGGAGACTCCCACAAGATTCGCCCGCTTGAGCCGATTCGTGAACGTGCAGGTGACGGCCTCTCCCGGATCCACACGGAATATTGCTCTCGCTTGAGCGACATCACCAGAACTCGGCTGAGAACTCGCGCCATCATCGCACGAGATCGAAACCAGCTCGAACTGACTCGGGACGACCTCTGTCACTACGTACGCGCCCGGCACGAGATTGTCTCCCACAAGCGTCTCACCGTTCCGAAGACTTCCGGTCACCGCTCCCGTGAACGAGAACTGCGTGTTTGTCGGATCAGGATTCGGTTCGGTGACCTTCCGAACCACAATCCGCCCCCGCTTCACATTCCGAAACGTGCAGGTGATCACCTCCCCAGCCGCCGCCACAAACCTCGCCGTCCGCGTCCCCACATCTCCCGTGCTGTCGCTGTCATCGCAAACGATCCCCACCAAATCCCACCCGCTCACCACCCCCTCCACGCTCGTGTACACCCCCGGCACCACCTCCGCCGTCAACGTCCCCCCATTCACGCTGATCGTCCCACTGGGCGTCCCCGTGAACGTGAACGCCCCCACCCCACCCACCATCTCCTTCCGCACAATCAACCGAGCCGCCGGTTGTACGGTCACACACGCAGAGAACTCAGACGTATTGCCATTATTGTCGGTGGCTGTCGCCGTCATCACGCCACCCGAGACTGAGCCCGAGAGCGTGACGTTAAATGAGCCCGGCCCACTCACAGTCGTTGAGCCGAGAAATGTTTGGCCTTCTCCATGTCCGGATGGATCACACGAGGGACTATGAAAGAACTCGATGAGAATGGGATACGCCGAGTTCGCCGTTGTGGAATCAATCGAACCCTGAATGAACGTGGTCCCGAAGCCGGAGAAGACGGAGGTG
>BEHK01000137.1 GCA_002898775.1 bacterium HR08
CTGCCACGTCACCTTAGCCGACGCGTTGCGGATGCGGTTGTCGTCGATCGCTTGGGTCTCATCGGGATTGAACGCGCCCGAGACGAGTTGATCCACCCCCCATTGGCGCACGGAGACGAACCACCAGAGCTTATCCTTGATGAAGGGCCCGCCGACGTTGCCGTTCAGATCGTAGACGTTCTTGATGGGATTACCCGCCTTCACGTCCGGGCGCTGACGCAATCGTGCGGGCACGCGCGCCAGCAGTTTCTCCCGCAGCTGGGGACTCACGTTATTGGCCTGCAGTGCATCGGTCGCCCCGAAAAAGAGAATGGAGCCGTGAATTTCGTTCCCGCCATCTTTGGTCACCATGTTCATGTAGACGCCGCCTTGAGAGATCTCGGCGGGCAGCGCCCCCACTTGGTAATTGACCTCTTTGAACATGCCGGCATCGTAGTAGATGGCCGTCGCGCCTCCGGTGCCCCCCGGCCAATTGATCTCCAGGCCGTCAATGGCGAATTTCTTATCGCTGTCGCGCGAGCCATGGATCGTCAGCGCGTACTGTTGCATCCCTTCCGTCCCGCCGACATCGAATCGGCCCGCGGCGACGCCGGGGACCATGCGCGCGAGCACCCAGGGGTCACGGGGATTGGGAATGCGCTCGAGGATGTCCTGCGAGATCACCGTCTGCGTCACGACGTTGCTCGTGTCGATGACGGGAGATTCTCCGCTGACGGTGACGACCTCGACCACCTCGCCCACGTCCAGTTGGACATTGACCGTCGCTTGAAAGGCCGAGGTGATGACGATCCGTTCTCGAACGAGGGTCTTGAAGCCGGGATGCTCGAAGCGGAGCGTATATTCGCCCGGCTTCAGATCGAGGAATTTGTAGTAGCCGTTCTCGTCGGTCTTCACCGTGCGGGGGCCGCCGATGAGCGCCGGTCCGCTCACGGTGACGGTGACGCCGGGGAGGACCGCTCCTCTAGCGTCCCTCACGGTCCCGGCGATCGCCCCCACCTGGACTTGGGCAGTGACGGCGACGGCGATGCCGAGGATCAGAGCGATGCCGGCGATGACCTCACTTGCATAACCGGTTCTCATGCTCATGGCCATCCCTCCTCAGTTTGGGTGAGGTCTGGGCGCGCGGGCAGGACAGCCCACCGCGCCCGTTCGCTTCTGGGCCGGGCGCCTGTTGTCGCCCGGCCGGATGACGCGCGCGCTAAGGCGAGCGTCGCGACGCTGCAGTGGCCTCCGGCACAGGGTGTCGCTTGGCCTCAGCGACCATGCGCGCGACGTCGGCCAAGAGCTTCTTCGCGTCGTAGATGATCCCGTCCTTGATCGTGTACTTCACGCCACCGACGCGCTCGACCTTGCGCGTCTGATCGTTGAGCCGAATGGCGCCCGTGCCGTAGAGGACTTTCAAATTCTGCATCGGATTCTCCTCGACGATGAGCAGATCGGCGAGCATGCCCGATCGAATGGCGCCGAACTCGATCGGCTTGCCTTTGGGCTTGAAGAGCGCTTCGGCGCCCCACAGCGTGGCCGAGCGAATGACCTCCAGGGGATGAAAGCCCGCCTCCTGCAAGAGCTCCAGCTCGCGAATGTAATCGAAGCCGTAGAGCTTGAAGATGAATCCCGAGTCCGATCCGGTCGTGACGCGCCCGCCGCGATTCTTGTATTCGTTCACGAACGTCATCCACAGCCGGTAGTTGTTCTTCCACTCGATCTCATCTTGAGTCGTCCAGTAGAAGAAGAACGAACCGTGCGCCTCGCGGTTGGGTTGATAGAAGGCCCACAATGACGGCAGCGTGTATGTGTCATGCCACTCGGCGCGCATCGCGCGCATCAGATCGCGACTCGCTTCGTAGATGCTCAAGGTCGGATCGAGCACGAGGCCGAGGCGAATCATCTCCTCCAGGACGGCGTTCCACTTCGGGCTTCCGGGGGGCGCCGCTTGTTTCCACAGTCGCCCGGCCTGCGCGAAGCGATGCTGTTCGTCATTGTAGTTGTAGTCGTAGGGGAAGTCCTGGACCGTGCGATCGGCCAAGAGGGCTTCCGGCAAGCCGTACCAGTGCTCCAGCGTCGTGAGTCCCAGGCGCGCGGCATCCAGAGCATTCATCCGTGCGACCCCCGTCTGCGCCAGATGGGCGGCCGTCCCCAGCCCGTGCTTCTTCGCTTCGTCAATGAGCGCGGCCATGATCTCGGGATCGTACGCCGTGAGTTTGAGCCCATCGACGCCTTTGGCCGCCGCCCATCGGACGTATTCGCGCGCCAGCTCAGGCGTGGTGATCGGCCCGCGATCCCATCCCATGCCGGGACGGACGTAGACGAAGATGCGGGGGGCGACGATCTGATTCTTCGCACTGCGTTCGCGCTCGCGCAGTGTCCAGTCCACGCCGTTGCCCGAACCCGGATCACGCACGGTGGTGATTCCATGCGCCATCCAGAGCTTGTAGACATACTCGGCCGGTGTGCCTTGCGCGACGCCGCCGATGTGCCCGTGCAGGTCCACGAATCCGGGCAGCACGTACATGCCGTGCGCATCAATCTCGCGCGTCGCGCCTTGCGGTCGGCCCGCCTCGCGAATCGGCACTCGGGGATACCCGACGCTGCGAATCTCCTTGATGCGATTCCCCTCGATGACAATATCCACGGGGCCGATGGGCGGGGCGCCCGTCCCGTCAATGAGCGTCGCGCCGCGAATGATCAGGCGCTCAAATGGCCCCTCGCCCTCGTCGGGACGCCGATCCGGCGCCGGCGGGATGCTGCGCCGCTCTGGCGGCGGCGTCTGCGGCCATGCCGAGAGGCTCATCCCGGCGAGGGCGAGCGCCAGTCCCACCATCCAAGCGTTTCTCTTCATTCGTGGCATCGGTCCCTCCCGTGCGCGAAGTTTCGAAAGCTGCTTCTCACAATTTCAGCCAGCACCACTCGCGCGTGAGTGGCGTTTGATTCAAGGCCACCCCTCGATCCTTCGTCACGAGCACGCAGTTGGAATGGTTATAGCCGAAGCCCCCTTCGGGATCGTAGAGCCCCGGCTCGTTGCTGAACATCATGCCCTCTTCGAGGACCGTCTCGTCGCCCGGCGCGATGTACGGCGCCTGATGCCCCTCCATGCCTTGGCCGTGCGCCGGACGGTGGTAGACGTATCGTTCGAGCCCGGCGCGCACGGCGATCTCCAGGACTTTCTCGGCGACTTCGTTGCAGCGAACGCCCGCCTTGCTGAGCTCTTGTTGCTTGAGGACCATCTCCGTGTGCACGTCCCACAGCTTCCGCTGGTGATCGGTCATCGGCTCGATGTGCAGAGCGCGGTATCCTTCGCCCCCGTACCCGCCGATGGTGATGACGGCGGCGATCTGGACGGCGTCGCCCCGTCGAATTCGCGCGTAGAAGAACTGATTCGGATGCGGGTAAGCCGTGGCCACGCCCGCGCGACAACTGAAGCGCAGGTTCACGCCGACGGCCTGATGGGGGCGCCCGGTGGGTTGCATGAGCTTCATCAGCTCGTGCGTGGCGAATTCTTCCGTCCGATGGCGCACCTCGAAATCGGTGGCGTCGGTTCCCCGCTGAAGGATGTAGTCGCGGGCGAAGGCGAGCATGCGATCGTGCAGCGCGATCGCCTTGCGCGTCAGCTCGATCTCCTCGGGCGTCTTGATCATCCGCATGCGGAGCAGGATGTCCCCGGCCACCTCGAACCGCGCTTCGGGCAGCGCCTCTTGCATGCGCTTCATCGTCGTCGGCCCAACTTCCTCTTCAATGCCCAGGCGTGCGCGCCCGAATCCGCGTTTGGCCAGCCCCTTGAGCATCCACTGCAAGAGATCGGCCTTCGGCCCCGCTTTATACGCGAGCGCATTGAACGGCCCGGCATGCGGATAATCGAAGTACCATTCGCCCTCCTTGATCCACCACGTGTTGACGAGGTCCTTATCGAGCCCCGGATGGAAGAAGACCGGCTCTCCGCGCGTGGGGACGAAGAGCCAGAACGGTCGTTCCGTCGTCGTGTGGAAGAGGCCGGAGACGTAGATGATGTTCCACCGATCTTTCAGGATGATGCCATCGAGCCCGCGTTCGGCCAGCCGCTCTTGCAGCCGCCTCACCGTCTGGCGGTACCAACTCTCCGGCAGGCGAAACGGCGGCGAGAGCGGGGTCACTTGCGGCATCGGCTCGCGCCCCTGCCCCGAAGAAGGGGGAGGCGGCGGTGATCCTCCGTGACCCGCGCGCGATCCGAAGAGAGACCGCGGACGCGCGAGGACGGTCGAGACCCCCAGAGAAGCCAGAAAGAATCTTCGCGTCATATGCCCCATACTCACCCTCTCCTCGTCGTGGCCGTGCTGATCCTCCTCTCGGGCGAGCGAGAATATATGTCGCGCCTTGCGCGATTGTCAAGGGGAAGGTCTTCCGCCCTTCTCGCGGTGAGCGCGCTCCTGCACATGTCCGCGAGGCGACGGCGAACAGGCCGATCCGGGCGTGCGGGGGCGAGAGCCGCCCCACGCGGCCACCTCTTGGGCTCACTCGTGCGAGCGCGATCCAGCTAAGGGGTGGACTGAGCCGCCCGTTGTCGAATGGCGTGAGCGGTGCGGCGCGCTTGTTCGCGCACGGCCTCGGGCCACGCTGAGTCCGCGTTGACGTAGCGTTCGACTTCGGGCAGGTCCTCCGCTCGCCCGATGAGGTAGAGCGCGCGCAGGGCCTCGTAGGCCTGTTGAGGCTCCGGTATCAGGCGGAAGATCTCCTCCCCAGTGCGCACGCGCGCGCCGCTTGTCGTGAGCACGCGCTCGATGCGTCCCGGCCAGGGCGCACGCACGTCCACCTGGCGCCCGTCCTCACGTCGGATGCGCGCCAGCAACGTCTCCGCCCGCACGTCATCTCCCGCCGAGACGCTCAGCGCGATCGTTCCCTCGTCCGGCGCCCGGATCGGCTCGGCGCGAAGCATCTGGAGGATCTCCGACCGCCCACTCTCGTCTCCGAAGCGCACCAGAGCGAGCGCCGCGTTCCGTCGAACCATCGGGACGGCGTCAGACAGCAAGCGTTTGAGGGCGCGATGAAATTCCTCGGCCTGATTGTCTTGTCCCATCACCCAGGCCGCCATCAGGCGAATCTCCGGGCGCGGATGCTCGGCCAGGCTCACGACCTTCGGGTACCAGCGCCGGACCGAGGGATCGCCGCGCAGGATCCGATCGGCGATTTGCGAGAGCGCGTGTTGCGCGTGGCGCGGCTTCTCCTCATCGTCGAGGTAGCGCTCGATCTGGCGATCCGTGAGCGGACGTCCGAACCAGGTGAGATACCAGGTCAGAAAGGGGATGAAGATGAAGAGGACGGCCAGCAGCAACAGGAGCAGGACCGACCGCGAGCGTTGCGGCGTCGTTTTCTCCGACACGTTCTCTCTCCTCATACGGGCGCTCGAAGGAGCATTGTACTGAGGAGCGCCGCGTCGAACAAGAGGCGGCGGCTCATGAGCGGTTTGCGCGCACGGCGCGGAGGCCGATACAATTCATGCCTTATGCGGCGGAGGCTGAGCATCGGGGTGATCCTTCTGTGTTTGCCGACCTCCCTTCTCGGATGTCGGGAGCGCGCGTCCGAGCGAACGTATGCCATTCGCGGGCGCGTCGTCGCCGTGGCCGCCAATCGGCAATCGGTCACGCTCGCGCATGAGGAGATCCCCGGTTACATGAAGGCGATGACGATGCCGTTTCCCGTCAAAGATCCGCGCGTGCTTGAGGGCGTCGAGCCGGGCGATGAGGTCGAAGGGGAACTGGTCGTCACCGAGGAGGCGGGATGGATCTCCCGCCTGCGCGTGGTGAAGAAGGGCGAGCCGCCCACCTGGGATCGGTCCAAGGCCCTCCCGATCGAATATCTGCTCAATCCGGGCGACGATGTTCCGGACATCGCGCTCACGGATCAAGAGGGGCGCACGTTCCGGCTCAGCGAATGGCGCGGGAAGACGATCGCCCTCACGTTCATCTTCACGCGATGTCCCTTCCCGAACTACTGCCCGTTGATGACTCGCCGGTTCGTCGAAGCGCAGGAGGTCTTGTGGAAACGGCGGGCGGAGTGGCTCCAGAAGGATCGCGTGCGGTTTCTGACGCTCAGCTTCGATCCCGAATATGATACGCCGGCCGTGCTCAAGGCCTATGGGGAGCGGTGGAACGCCGACTTCCGGCATTGGACGTTCGCCACGAGTCCGGCGATCGAGATGGCCCGATTCGGCGCGAGCTTCGGGCTCTCGTTCTGGACCGAAGGGGGGACGATCACTCACAATCTCGCGACGGCCGTGATTCGCCCCGATGGGAAATTGCAGGCCGTCCTTCGCGGCAACGAATGGACGGCGCTCGATCTCGTGCGGGAGATCGAAGCGGCCGCGCGATGAATCGGGCGCGACTCAGCGCGTCGCCTCTTCGGAGCGCGAGAGGCTCAGGACGTAATCCCGCACCTTCTTCAAATCCTCCCACGCCTCGCGTTTCCGCTCGGGCGCGCGCAGCAGGAAGGCGGGATGGAAAGTGGGCACGACCTTCGTCCCGTGCGCCTCGAAGAATCGCCCGCGGATCTGTCCGATGGGGGCTTTCGTCCCCAGAAGCGACTGCGCGGCGATGGCGCCCAGAGCGACGACGACATCGGGTCGGATCACGCGGATCTTCCGGAAGAGGAAGGGCTCGCAGGTCGCGATCTCATCGGGCTCGGGCGTGCGATTGTTCGGCGGGCGGCACATGACGACGTTGGTGATATAGACCTCCTCGCGCCGGAATCCC
>BEHK01000138.1 GCA_002898775.1 bacterium HR08
TCCCGGGCCCTTCACCCACACCTCGCAACTGCGCATGCCACACTGCTCGCGCGCCATGGTCGCCGCGCGCAAGGCCGCCTGCTGCGCCGCGAAAGGCGTCCCCTTGCGCGAGCCCTTGAAGCCCAAGGTCCCGCCGCTGGCCCACACGAGCGTGTTCCCCTCCAGGTCGGTCACCGTCACAATCGTGTTGTTGAACGTGGACTTGATGTGCACGATCCCATGTGGCACGATCCGCTTCTCTCTCTTCTTCGCTCCCCGTCGCTTGGCCCCCTTCGCCATGGTCGTCTCCCCTTAGGCGCTCACTTCTTCCCCGGCGCCTTCTTCTTCGGCACGGTGGCCCGACGCGGCCCCTTCCGCGTGCGCGCATTCGTATGCGTGCGCTGCCCGCGAACAGGAAGCCCCAAGCGGTGGCGCAATCCTCGATAGCACCCGATCTCGATCAGGCGGCGGATGTCCATCTGAATCTTCTTGCGCAAATCGCCCTCGATGTTCCCCTCCTGATCAATGATTTGGCGGATGCGGGTGATCTCCTCATCGGTCAGATCGCGCACCTTCTTATCCGGGTTCACGCCCGCCTGCTGCAAAATGCGCGCCGAGCGCGAACGCCCGATGCCGAAGATGTAGGTCAATCCGATGAGCACGCGCTTATTGGGTGGAATCTCCACGCCCGCGATTCGTGCCATACGTCGTCACCCCTGCCGCTGTTTATGCTTCGGATTCGTGCAGATGACGCGCACCACCCCCTTGCGGCGGATGATGCGACAGCGATCGCACATCCGTTTGACGGAGGCCCTGACCTTCATGGCGCTTCCCTCCTTGACGCAAGTCACCAACTATAGCACATGAAGATCGCGTTCGCCAAGGGGCTCGGCATCGAGCGTCGTCAGGATGATCGGGCCCCGCTCGGTGATGGCGATCGTATGCTCGAAGTGCGCCGAGGGCTTCCGATCCACGGTGCGAACGGTCCACCCATCCTCGGCGATCTCCACCTCATACGTCCCCATATTGAGCATCGGCTCGATGGCCAGGACCAGTCCCGGCCTCAGGCGTAAGCCGCGTCCCGGCGCCCCGAAATTCGGCACCTGCGGGTCCTCGTGCATCTGGCGTCCGACGCCGTGCCCGCAGAAATCCCGCACGACCGAATACCCGTGCGCTTCGGCATACGACTGCACAGCGTAGGAGATGTCGTAGAGCCGGTTCCCCACCCGCGCTTGAGCAATGGCCCGATAGAGCGCCTCCTCGGTCACCCGGATCAAGCGCTGCAATTCCTCGGAGACCTCCCCGACCGGCACTGTGATCGCGGCATCCGCCACATATCCGTCGAGCGTCACCCCACAATCAATCCCCACGATGTCCCCGGCCTGCAACTTTCGATCCGAAGGGATGCCGTGCACGACCTCCTCGTTGATCGAGGTGCAGATGGAGGCGGGAAATCCCCGATACCCCTTGAACGTGGGGATCCCTCCGCGGGCGCGAATCTTCGCCTCAGCATAGCGATCCAGCTCGCGCGTGGTCACTCCCGGCTGCGCCATCTGGCGCAGATCGCGCATGACCTCGGCGACGATGCGCCCGGCGCGCCGAATCTTCTCAATCTCCTCCTTGGTCCGACACACGACCATAGTCAGCGAGGATCGTCTCCAGCCACCTCCGCGCGCACGATCGCTTCGATCTGCCGGAAGATCTCCTCGATCGGGCGCTCTCCGTCCACCTCGAAGAAGGCCGCGCGCTGCCGATAGTAGTCCAGCAGCGGCGCCGTCTTCTCCCGATACACATCGCAGCGCTTCTCGATCGCTTCGGGGACATCATCGGCTCGCCGCAGCAAGGGCGCGCCACAGCGATCGCACCGCTCGTCTTCGCGCGGCGGCCGGAGATGCACATTGTAAATCTCGCCACACCGCGGACACGAGCGCCGACCCGCCAGGCGCTTCACCAGAGAGTCCCGTGAGACGACGATATGGATGACGATCACGCGCTTCCCCTGCTCTCGGGCCAGGGCATCGAGAAACTCCGCCTGCGCCGCCGTTCGCGGATAGCCATCGAGGATATACCCCCTCTGACAATCCGCCCGCCCCGTGCGCTCGCGCAGGATCTCGGCCAGGATCTCGTCGCTCACCAATTGCCCGGCCTTCTGCGTCTGGCGCACCAGGCGCCCCAGCTCCGTCTCCGTCTCGGCGATCTCCCGCAGGATGTCGCCGGTGGAGATCTGCGGCCATCCGAACCGCTGCGCCAGGAGCCGCGCTTGTGTCCCTTTGCCCGCTCCCGGCATCCCCATGAGGACGATGATCGCGCCCACGTCACCCTCTATCCGACGCGCCGACCGCGCAGGCGCCGACCGCGCGAACCGAGAAAGCCATCGTAGTGACGCATGATGAGCTGCGACTCGATCTGCGCGATCGTATCCATGGCCACGCCGACGACGATCAGCAACGACGTGCCCCCGAAGTAGAACTGAAAGCCCAAGCCGTCCTGGATCCAACCGAGCCCCGGCGTATTGGCCAGGACGTTGGAGAGCCACGGACCGACCCACGGAATCTCCTGCACCTTGAACCCCGTCAGGATGAGTTGCGGGATCAGGCAGATGATCGCCAGATAGAGCGATCCGACGGCCGTCAGCCGCGTCAGGATCTCGTTCAAATACTCGGACGTGCGCTTACCCGGTCGGATGCCCGGAATGAACCCGCCGTGCTTGCGGAGATTATCGGCGACTTCGTCCGTGTTGAAGATGATCGAGACATAGAAGAAGCTGAAGAAGACGATGGCGATCACGAAGACGAGGTCGTAGAAGGGATGGCCCGCGCGATTGAAATTCTGCACATGGCGCTGCAACCACGTCCAATTGGTGAACTGCGCGATCGTCTGCGGGAAGGAGAGGACGGAGACCGCGAAGATGACCGGGATCACCCCGCCCATGTTCACGCGCAGCGGCAGATGCGTCATCTGTCCACCGAGCATGCGCTGCCCGACGACCCGACGCGCGTAGCTGATAGGGATCTTCCGCTGCCCGCGCTCCACGAAAACGACGGCGGCGATAATCAGCACGCCGGCCACGAGCATGAGCAGGATGCCGAGCGTCGTCAGTGGGTCCGCCCGCTCGATCCGCTCCCAGATCTGCCCGAGCGCGCGCGGGAGTCCGATGACGATCCCCGCGAAGATGATGAGCGAGATGCCGTTGCCGATGCCGCGCTCGGTGATCTGTTCCCCGATCCACATGATGAAGATCGTCCCCGTGGTCCATGTCAGCGCGGCCAGGGGGATGAACGCCCGCGGACTCAATCCCGTCACCAGATCGGGCTGCTGCGTGAGCCAATAGGCGATCCCCGTGGACTGGATCAGGCACAGCAGCACGGTCACGTAGCGCGTGTACTGGTTGATCTTGCGGCGCCCGAGCTCCCCCTCCTGCTGAATCTGCTTCACGCGTTCGGAGACGACCGTCATCAGTTGCATGATGATCGAGGCCGTGATGTAGGGCGTCACTCCGAGGGCGAAGATCGAGACCACGCGCAGGTTCCCGCCGGTGAACAGATCCAGGACGCCGAGCAAGTTGCTCGCCACATCGCGCCAGAGCCGCTCGAGCACGACCCGGTCAATGCCGGGGGTGAGGATCACCGACCCCGCGCGATAGACGACGAGCATGGCGAGCGTATAGAGCAGGCGCTTGCGGAGATCGGGGATGATGAACACGTTGCGGAAGGTCTTGATGAGATTCTCCAGCATATCCCCCTCCGCGGCGAACCGCCCGATGCCGCCGGGGACTATCGGGCGATCACCTCCACGCTCCCTCCGGCGGCGAGGATTTTCTCTCGCGCCGAGGCGCTGAAGCGATGGGCCACGACGCGCAACGGTTTGGTCAGTTCGCCCCGCCCGAGAATGACGACGCCGTCACCGATCTTCTTGACGATGCCCCGCTCGTGCAGGATCGTCGGCGTGACCTCCGCGCCCGCCTCGAACTTCGCCTCCAGCACCTCGAGATTCACCTCCGCCCACTGCTTCTTGAATTCGTTCGTGAATCCTCGCTTGGGCAAGCGACGGATGAGCGGCATCTGTCCGCCCTCGAATCCCGGCCGGAGCGAGAACCCCGAACGCGACTTCTGCCCCTTGTGCCCGCGCGTGGCCGTCTTCCCATGACCGGATCCGGGCCCGCGCCCCACACGCTTGGGCCGATGCACGGCTCCGGCCGGCCTCTTCAAGTTGTGCAAGCCCAGGACCATATCCCCCTCCTCACGAGGTCCCCGGGCGATCTTTCGACCGCCTGGGGCGCCCCCTCACGCCTTCGGCTCATCTTCCAGAATACGCACCAGATGCGGCACCTTCGCCACCATGCCACGGATGGCCGGATGATCCGGGCGCTCGACGATCTGATTGAGTTTGGTCAGGCCGAGGCTCCGCACGATGATCTTGTGCTTCTTCGGATGCCCGATGACGCTCCGATAGTACTGGATGCGGATCGTTTTGACCGGCTTCTTCGCCTCGCTCATAGTCGTTCCCCCAGAGAGCGCGCTCACAATTCGGCGACGGCTTTCCCGCGCAATCGGGCGACCTCTTCAGCGCTGCGCAACATGCGGAGTCCGGCGAAGGTCGCCCGCACGACGTTATGCGGGTTATTCGAGCCGATGGACTTGGTGAGCACATCGCGCACGCCCGCCGCCTGCATGATGGCGCGCACGGCACCGCCGGCGATCACTCCCGTCCCCTCGGACGCCGGACGCAGGAGCACTTTCCCCGCGCCGAAGTGCCCGATCACTGGATGCGGGATCGTCGTCCCTTTCAAGGGGATGCGCATGAGGTTCTTCTTGGCCGCCTCGATGCCCTTTTTGATCGCCGCGGGCACCTCGCGCGCCTTCCCCAGGCCGAAGCCGACGATCCCCTCCTGATTGCCGACGACGACCAGGGCGCTGAAGGAGAGATTCTTCCCCACTTTGACGACCTTCGCCACGCGCTTGACCGAGACGACGTATTCCTTCAGGTTCAATCCCTCGGGCGAGATGATCTCGCGCTTGGCCACCGCCATAGGATGCCTCCTCAGCTCAGAACTCCAGGCCCGCCTCGCGCGCAGCCTCCGCCAGCGCCTTCACGCGCCGTGGTACCGATAGCCGCCGCGATCGAAGACGACGCGCGTGATCCCTTTCTCCAAGGCGCGCGCGGCGATGAGCTTGCCCACCTCGCGCGCCGCGGCCACGTTCCCCCCATAGCGAGGGCGCCCGTTCTGGCGCAGCGCGCGATCCAGCGTCGAAGCCGCCGCCAAGGTGATCCCGCGCTCATCGTCAATGATTTGCGCATAGATATGGCGCAGGCTGCGGAAGACGGCCAATCGCGGCCGTTCGGCCGTCCCCCGAATCCGCTTCCGAATGCGCTTGTGAACGGCCAGACGTCGTTCCTGTCGCGTCCTCTTTTTGATCATAGCCCGACTACTTCCCGGTCTTCCCCGGCTTCAGCCGCAACACCTCATCGGCGTATCGGATGCCCTTGCCCTTATAGGCATCCGGTCGCCGCAGGCTCCGAATGTTCGCCGCGATCTGCCCGACCAGTTGCTTATCAATGCCCGAGACGATGAGCGTCATCTGGTACTCGGGAATCGGCTTATTCCGGCGCTCGACCTTCACCTCAATCCCATCGGGAATGGGGAATTCGATCGGATGCGAATACCCGAGCGAGAAGATGATCCGTCGCCCTTGCACCTCCGCCTTATAGCCGATCCCGACGATGTCCAGCTCTCGGGTGAACCCTTCGGTGACGCCGCGCACGGTATTGGCCGCCAGCGCGCGCGCCAATCCGTGTCGAGCCTTCGCCTCCTCATCCTCGCGCTCGGCCACGAGCACGCCATCTTGGAGGCGGAAGCGAATGCCGGGAGGGACGGGCGTTCGCAGCGTCCCCTTCGGCCCGCTGATCTCCAACTGCGTCGGAGCGATCGCGACCGTCACGCCCTTGGGAATGGGAATCGGCTTCCGTCCAATCCGCGACATGCTCGATCACCTCCTTCGCGTCGCGCGCGCGGCGTTCTTCAGTAGACGTAACATAAGACCTCCCCGCCGACGTTACGACGGCGCGCCTCGCGCCCGGTCATGATCCCCTGGGGCGTGCTGAGAATGGCGATCCCCAACCCGCCCAAGACGCGCGGAATCTCCTTCGCCCCCACGTAGATACGCCGCCCCGGTCGAGAGACGCGCTCCAGATTCAAGATCGGTGACTCCCCCTCGGGCCCGTACTTCAAGTAGAGGCGCAGCGTCTTCTTCGCCCCCTCGCCCATGACCTTGTAATTGCTGATGTACCCCTCATCCTTCAAGATCCGCGCGATCTCCACCTTCATCTTCGAAGCCGGCACATCCACGCGCGGATGGCGCGCCCGCACGGCATTGCGAATCCGCGTCAGCATATCGGCGATCGGATCGGTCATCATGGCCGCCCCCTCACCAACTCGCTTTGATCACGCCCGGGATGTGCCCCTCCAGCGCGAGCTGGCGGAAGCACAGCCGGCAGAGCATGAACTTCCGATAGTATCCCCGCGCGCGCCCGCATCGCCGACAGCGATTGCGATAGCGCACCTTGAACTTCGGCTCCTTCATCATCTTGGCGAACTGACTCTTTCGCGCCATATCTCCCTCTCCTACGCTCCCGTGCGGAACGGCATCCCCAGCAGCGCGAGCAGCGCCCGCGCCTCCTCA
>BEHK01000139.1 GCA_002898775.1 bacterium HR08
GTTCGGGGCGAAGGGCGCGCCCGTCGCCCGATCCGGGTATGAGGGGAGCGCGGCCGACACGGGCGATGCGCCGAACGGCCTGGGGACCGGATACGCGGCGGAATTACATCCGACGGCTCCGGGGTCAACCGGAACGCGGTACTTCGGCACGGATCAAAGCGGTACCATCTACGAATCCTCGACGGCCGCGTTCTCGGCGAGCAATGGGGTCCTCTCCAAGCCCGGGGATGCGCGTCCCGTGCAGTGATGCCGGAGCGATGCTCGTCGCCATGGGCCCTGGCTCGTGGCGGCCGCGCGCGCGTCAGCGTCCTCGAAAAACGCGCGCCTTCGTCCGGTGGTATGATGTGGCGATGATCGCGGCGCATCGTCGGACGTCGGTCGCCAGTCCTTCGGCGCCGGCCGGGATGGGGGCTTCCCCATTCGGACGTCTCATCGCCATCGCCTTCACGGCCACGTGTGAGCTCCTTCGAGAGCGCGTCCTTCGCGTGCTCATCCTCTTCGCTCTGCTTCTGATTGTCATGACCCTTCTGCTCGGCGAACTGTCCGTCGGTCAGGAGCGTCGGATCGTGCTCGATGTGGGATTGGGAGCGATGCGCGTGCTGGGGACCGTGATGGCGATCCTCATGGGGGGGCGGCTCCTGGAGCGGGAGATCGAGCGTCGCACGATCGCTGTCCTCTTGACCAAGCCCGTGCGGCGATGGGAAGTGATCATCGGGAAATTCTGCGGGTGCGCCCTCGTCCTATTGGTCAGCGTGGGGATCATGACCTCGGTGCTCGTGTTGATCCTCGCTCTGGTGGCGCCGACGTGGGCGACGGAGCTGCCGCTTCTGCTGCCGGTCGTCTTCCTCCTCTGGCTGCAATTCCTGCTCGCGGCGGCCCTCGCCATCGCATTCTCGACGTTCTCGACGCTCACACTCTCGGTGATCTTCGCCCTCGGCGTCGTCCTCATCGGGCATGCGAGTCAAGAATTCCTCTATTGGGCGGAGGCGGTGCGATCGCCAGCCCTGGCGCTCCTCAGTCGGGCGCTCTACTACGGACTGCCGAACCTGCAGCATTTGAATTTCACGGCGGCCATCGTTCACCAGCAGAAGATCGCGTGGTCGGCGATCGGGATGGCGTCAGCGTATGCTGCGGTGTATCTGGCGATGGTCCTTCTCCTGGCGGCAGTCCTCTTCCATCGGCGGGAGTTCCCATGACGGGCCGATCGGTGATCGTCGGGGGGGTCCTCATCCTCGGGAGCGCGGGGATCGTCGTGGTGCACCGACACTTGGACGCGCGCGTTCAGGCGCCTCCGCAAGAGGGCGAAGCCGTTTGGCTTCCTTCGGCGGAGGCCCTCCGGCGGTGGAGTTTCGGATTTGAGGGGCTCTTGGCCGATCTCTATTGGCTCCGCACGGTGCAATACTATGGGCGACGCGCCTTTCGGCCCGGGGCGCGGTTTGAGCACCTGGAGCATTTGCTCATGCTCGTGACGACCTTGGATCCGCAGTTCATCGCCGCTTATCGCTTCGGGGCGATCTTCTTGGCGCTGCCGCCTCCGCAAGGGGCGGGACGACCGGATCGCGCGCTGGCGCTCCTGGAGCGAGGGATAGCGGCCAATCCCGGAGAATGGCGACTCTTGCTCGACCAGGGATTCGTCTTGCTGTGGGACTTGCGCGATTACGCGAGCGCGGCGGAGGTCTTCCTGCGGGTGAGTCGGCATCCGCAAGCGCCCGCTTGGACGAAAGACCTGGCGGCGGCCGTCTACGCGCGAGCTGGACGCCGCGAGATCGCGCGGCGCATTTGGCGAGATCGGCTCGAGCATGGTGAGAGCGAGCACGTGCGCGAGAACGCGCGGTATCAACTCCTCTGTTTGCAAGCCGAAGAGGAGTTGGAGCGATTGCACGCTCTGGTGCGGGCTTTCCAGCGCGCCCGCGGGCGGTGGCCCTCCTCCTGGCCGGAGATGGTCGCCGAGGGACTCCTCGGGCATCCGCCGCGCGATCCCATGGGGCATCTGTATCAGTTAGATCCGCGGACGGGAGCGGTGCGCCTCTCGCCGCAGTCCCCCCTCATCCTCCCACGATTGTGAACGCTATGTCCACCGTCATTGCCATCGAGAATCTGACGAAGGATTATGCGAGCGGATGGCTCCGTCGCCGATTCCACCGAGCCGTGGATCATCTGACGCTGGAGGTGCGTGAGGGGGAGATCTTCGGCCTTTTGGGACCGAACGGAGCGGGGAAGACGACGACAGTCAAACTGCTGCTGCATCTCATCCGACCGACGGCCGGGAGGGTGCGCCTCTTCGGTCGCTCGCCAGAGGAGCTGACGGTGCGCGCGCAGCTCGGATTCTTGCCGGAACATCCCTCTTTCCCCGAAGCTTTGACCGGGCGTGAGCTGTTGGACTATTTCGGTCGGCTCTTTGGGCTCTCGCGCGTGGATCGGTCAGCGCGCATCGCCGCTGTGCTGCGTCAGGTGGGGATTCCCGCGGCGGTCGCCGACCGACCGATGCGACAGCTCTCGCGCGGCGAGCTGACTCGCATCGGCTTGGCGCAGGCCGTGCTCCATGATCCGAAGCTGCTCATCCTCGACGATCCGATGGGAGGGCTCGATCCCGACGGGCGTCGCCAGGTGCGCGATCTTCTGCTCCGCTTGCGTGAGGAAGGGAAGACCATCTTCTTGAGCACGGCGGTGGTGGCTGAGGCCGAAGCCATCTGCGATCGCGTGGCGCTGCTTCATCGCGGTCGGATGCGCGCTTGTGGTTCCCCCATCGAGTTAGCGGCTTCCGGTGAAGGCGGGAAGGTGGAGATCCTCGCGCGGGATCTCGACGCGCGCGCGTGTGCGTCGCTTCGCGCTCGCGGATGTGCGGTTGATGCGGATCGCGCTCTGGTGCGGATTCAGGCGCCCACGTCGGCGGAGGTCGGGGAGTGGGTGGAGGTGATTCGGCAGCTCGGCGGGCGGGTGATCGCGGTGAGTCCGTTGCAGAGTCCGCTGGAGCGCTTTTTCGCGAACGCGCTCACCGCCTCAGAGAGGCTTGAGGGGTGATGAGGTCATCCAGGGCCTGAAGGTACGCCGGCGGCAGTTGCGCGCGGAGCCACGAGCGCTCGGCGAGGTAGTACGTGCGCATCCCCTCGGTGTCCTCCGAGGCTCGGTGCAGCAGCAGCACATGAGCGATGGAGCGAAAGAGCTTCCTCGGATCGTGCTCCGTCCCCGGCGGCGAGTCCCATTGGCGCTTGAAGGCTTCATATGCCGCGCGCGCCGCCTTCGCCATCTCGGCGAGGTGGGCGGCATATCGGAGCAAGGGCGCGCGACGAAAGACACCCTCCTCGTACGCGAAGACCTGCGCCGGATAGAGGACGGCCTCTTCCGGGCTCAAGGGCCCCACATATTCGGCGTGGAGCACAATCTCCATGATCCGGTCGCCATCGAGGTCACGCAGCTCGGGCGCGCCCTCCCAGGAGACGAAGAGCTGGCGGAGGTATCGCCCCTGTTTGGTCAAGATCACCAGGCCCTGGGCCTGACCCGGCGATTCCGCGGGCTTTCGCGAACGAATGATGATCTCCGCTCGGCCATCATGGGTGATGTCCTCAAGCGTCACCGTCGTCTCCGGCGGGAAGAGTCGGGACTCACTCTCCTGACTCTCGTTGGTGATCTCCGTGGGCGTCCAGGTTCGCGACTCGGGATCGAAGTCGAAGAAGCGGAGGCGCACGCCCTCTTCCGCGTTCGCGTCGCGCGGCGCCGCGCGCAGGACGACGAGATATTCCAGGTCCGGATCCTCATCCACATTTCCGACCAGCACGGTGATGGGGATCCACCCTTCTTCCCTCACGGGAGGCGAAGGGGGAAGCTGGGGAGCTTTCAGGACGTGCGGTTCGCTCCACAGGATGACAGACAGCAGGAGGCCGAGACCTCGTGACGTCATCTCCTTCTCCCTGTGCGTGAGCGGCTATCGCACGATGCCTTCGAGCGGGCTGCTCGCGCTCGCGTAGAGGCGCTTGGGAATGCGCCCGGCGAGAAAGGCCTTCCGGCCGGCCTCGATGCCGAGTCTCATCGCCTCGGCCATGAGCGGAGGATCTTTCGCCATAGCGATCGCCGTGTTCATCAAGACGCCGTCATATCCCATCTCCATCGCGATCACCGCATCGGAGGCTGTGCCCACCCCCGCGTCCACGATCAGTGGGACCGAGGTGATCTGCTCGCGGAGAATGCGCAGGTTCGTGTAGTTCTGAATGCCGAGGCCGGAGCCGATGGGAGCTGCGAGCGGCATGACGGCGGCCACGCCGAGGTCCACCAGCTTCTTCGCGACGACGAGATCATCGTTGACGTATGGGAGGACGATGAATCCCTCTTTGACCAACTGTCGGGCGGCTTTGATCGTCTCCTCGACATCAGGGAAGAGCGTCAGCTCATCGCCGATGACTTCGAGCTTGAGCCAGGGCGTGCCGAGCGCCTCGCGCGCCAAATGCGCCGTGCGGATCGCTTCTTCCGCCGTGCGGCAGCCCGCCGTGTTCGGCAGAAGCAGATATCGGCTCGTATCAATGTAGTCGAGCAGGGAAGGCTCTCGCCGATCCAGGTTCACGCGACGCACAGCGACGGTGACGATCTCCGCCCCGCTGCGCCGGTGCGCTTCCACCATGATCTCCGGCGAGGGATACTTCCCCGTCCCGACGATCAATCGCGAGCGAAATTCACGACCGGCGATGACCAGCTTGTCGTCGTCCATAGGCCATTATTGTACTGCGTCTCTCCAGAAGGCGAAAGCCGCGCGCTCGGCGAACGGCCTTCCAGAAGGTGCCTTCTGCGGGCGCTGGCCTCAGGATCGGGTCGCCGAGCGTCTTTCGGGAGCCCGGGAATTTCCAGATTTTCGGATGAAATTTCCAGATTTTCGGAAGTTCGCGAAGGTGCGCGCGAGATCGTCATGAGGCTAATGGCTTCGTCTCTCTGGAGTTATCGAAAATCTCGCGCCGCGGTACGATCTTTGCTTGAAAAACGATGGGGTATGAATGAGCGGTTGAGCAAGAGTGATGCCGACCCGGATGACTGTTCGGGGAGGTTATCTTCTGACGAGCAGCTAGACTGGAGATCGGGGGCCTCCTTCACAGTTGCTCGGGAGAGAGGTGATCTTTACGCTCGCGGGATTGAGATTTCGCGAGACATCTCGCTATCGGGAGGGAAGCAATGAGCGACCGTAAGTGGCATCGGGTGAGGTGGGTTTCGATTCCCCTGGTGATTCTGGTCGGGATCGGTCTGGCGCGAGCGCAGACGGAGACCGGGCAGATCGTCGGTGTCGTCCTGGACCCCAATGGGGCGGTGATTCCTGGGGCGACCGTGACGGTGCGCTCGATCGTGACCGGCGCGGAGCGTCGGACGACGACGGACCAGATGGGGAATTATGTGGTGGCCAATCTGCTTCCGGCCGTCTATGAGGTGACGGTCGAAGCGCCGGGGTTTGCTCCGGCTAAGCGGCGCGTGCAAGTGACCGTGGGGTCGCGCGTGGCCGTGGACTTCACGTTAGAGGTCGGGCGACCCGTGGAGCAGATCGAGGTCATTGCCGAGGCCGGAACCTTAGTGAACACGGAGACGCAGACGATCGCTCAGGTCATTGATTCGCGGAAGATCGTCGAGCTGCCCACGCTCACGCGCAATCCGTATGCGCTCGTGGTGACGGCGGGGAACATCTCGCCGGCCGATCCGACCGGGCGCGGCGTCGGCGTGGCGATCAATGGGCAGCGAGCGGCCGGCACCAATGTCTTGCTCGATGGTGCGGCGAACAACGATGAGTTCGTCGCCGCCGTGGGACAGAGCATTCCCCTGGATGCCGTGCAGGAGTTCAGCGTGATCACGAACAACTTCACGGCCGAGTACGGGCGGGCATCGGCCGGGATCGTGAACGTCGCGACCAAGTCCGGGACGAACGAGTTTCATGGGACCGTCTACGAGTTCAACCGCGTCTCGGCGACAGCGTCCAACAGTTTCCAGAACAACGCCAACGGGATCGCGAAGCCGGTCTTCACGCGCAATCAGTTCGGATACTCGATCGGCGGGCCGGTGAAGAAGGACAAGCTCTTCTTCTTCCAGAGCACCGAGTGGATTCGGGTGCGGAGTACGGCGACGCGGTTCGTCCTGGTGCCGACGGAGCAGTTCATCGGGGCGGCCGCTCCCGCGACGCGCAATTTCTTCCAGCGCTATGGGACGTTGAAGCCGGGGCTGGTGCGATTGGCGACCATCACGCGGCAGGATCTCATCGCGGCCGGAGCCGATCCGTGCGCGCCGGGATCGGTGTGTGATCGGACGCTCGGCCCGACGTTCCCGATCTTCTATCGCGTCAGCTACAACCGTCCGTCGAATTCCGGCGGCGGCGATCCGCAGAACACCACCGATCTGATCGGGCGCGTGGATTGGAACATCAGCGAGCGCACCCAGTTCTATGCCCGCTATGCGCTGGAGAAAGGGGAGCTGTTCAAGGGCGTCGTCAGCGATAGCCCCTACCAGGGATTCGACACGGGGCAGGAGACGACCAACAACAGCATCCTGCTCTCGCTCACGCATACCTGGAGTCCGCGGCTGATCACGCAGTCCAAGCTCGTCTACAATCGGTTGAACACGGTGCAGCCGCTGGCCGAGCAGCCCTCCAGTCCCACGCTCTTCTTC
>BEHK01000140.1 GCA_002898775.1 bacterium HR08
AGGAATGGCTCACGGTCATGCGGATCGCTCACGAAGAGGGCTTGCGCACGACGGCGACGATGGTCATCGGCTTCGGGGAATCGCTCTGGCATCGCGCCAGGCATTTGGAGCGCATTCGCGCGCTTCAGGATGAGACGGGCGGCTTCACGGCCTTCATCCCCTGGACCTACCAGCCGGAGAACACGGAGTTGGGGAGGGGAGGGTGGTTGGAGGCGACGGCCGTGGAATACTTGAAGCTGCTCGCCGTCTCGCGCCTCTACCTCGATAATGTGGAGCATCTGCAGGTCTCTTGGCTGACGCAAGGGCTGAAGGTCGCGCAGGTGGGCTTGCGCTTCGGGGCCGACGATTTCGGGAGCACGATCATCGAGGAGAACGTCGTCACGGCGGCGGGGGTGCCACGCGTCTCGGTGAGTGAGGCGGAGATTCGCCGCTTGATCACCGACGCCGGATTCCGTCCGCAGCAGCGCGATACGCTCTATCGTCCCGTCGCACGTTCGCCGGAGGGGAGCGCGGAGGAGCATCGTGCCGATTCCGCTCATTGACCTTCGGCGTCAGCACCGATCCATCCGAAAACGCCTGCAGTCCGCGATCAAGCGCGTCCTCAAGTCCGGACAATTCGTCCTCGGCGAAGACGTGGCGCGCTTCGAGCGCGAGTGGGCGGCCTATTGTGGGGTCGCTCATGCCGTCGGAACGGGATCGGGAGCGGCGGCCTTGCACCTGGCGCTGCTGGTGCTCGACATCGGGCCGGGCGATGAAGTGATCACCGTCCCCTTCACGTTCATCGCGACCGTCTCCGAGATCACACGCACGGGGGCGCGCCCGGTCTTCGTGGACATCGAACCGCGCTCCTACACGCTGGACGTCGAGAAGCTCGCCGAGAAGATCGAGCGCGAGTATGTGTTTCACGAGCGGATCGGCTATTTGGTGAACCGGACGACGTGGCGGCGGCTGAAGGCGATCGTACCGGTGCACCTCTACGGGCAGATGGCCGACATGCGGCCCATTCTGGAATTGGCGCGGCGCTATCATCTCCGCGTGGTCGAAGATGCCGCGCAAGCTCACGGCGCCGAATATCGGATGGAGCCGGAGGCGCGCCCGTTCAAGGCCGGAAGCCTGGGCGATCTGGGATGCTTCAGCTTCTACCCGACCAAGAATCTGGGGGCGTGCGGTGAGGCCGGCGCTATTGTGACGCAGAACGCGGCATGGGCCGAACGGCTGCGCCGCCTCGTCAACAACGGGCGGGCCGATGCGCATCAGCATCTGGAGGAGGGGTTCAACTATCGGCTGGATACATTGCAAGCCGCCATCTTGCGCGCCAAGCTTCGGTATCTCGATCGGTGGAACGAGCGGCGTCGGGAATTGGCCGCCCTCTATCGGGAGAAGCTCGCGGACGTGGAGGAGATCGTGCTTCCGGAGGAGATGCCCTATGGGCGGCACGTCTATCATCGCTACGTCATCCGCGTGCCCGATCGGGATCGCGTGCGGCGGCAGTTGGGCGAGGCGGGGATCGAAACGGCTGTGACCTATCCCGTGCCGCTCCATCTGCAACCCGCCTATCGCCATCTCGGCTATCGGCCGGGCGACTTCCCCGTGGCCGAAGCGTGCGCGCGGACGGTTCTCTGCCTCCCCCTCTATCCCGAACTGCGGGAGAAGGACGTCGCGCGGATCGCGCGGGCGTTGCGGGCCGCGCTCCGCTCCGGGCGATGAGCAGATCCGCGTTCTGGATCAGCGCGGCAGATACCGCTTGGGGAATTTCGCGACCACGGTATAGTGCGGGTCCACGACGTTGGCCACGCGCAGGACGGCCAGTTGCGAGACGATCTGCAGCGCCTCCCACTTCTCGAAACCGTAGTCTTCCACGAGCCAGTGGATCAGCTCCACGCAGGCGATGCGCACGGCATCCACAAGCGGGCGCATGCTTCCGGCCACCATGATGTATTCGGCATCCTCTAAGCGCGGCCAGGCGATCTTCTTCCCCTTGATGAGGTCAAATTGGAAGGTGACCTCCATCGTCGTCTCCAATCCGGAACCGCAGATCTCCCCATCCCCCTGCAGTGCGTGTCCATCCCCGAAGTAGAAGAGCGCGCCCTCGTGGAAGACGGGCAGGTACACGGTCGTCCCCTCGCGCACCTCGGGAGCATCCATGTTGCCGCCGAATGGTCCCGGCCATAGCCCATCGAACGACTCCTCGCCCGGTGGCGCCACGGCCACGCGCCCGAGCATCGGTGCGAGTGGGACTTCGATCCGTCGTCTTTGGCTGCCGGGCAGCTCCAGCGTCGCCGTCCGGCGCTCGCGATCGAGCGTCCAGACGAATCGGCGAGCCGGAATGGGATCGGTCAGCATCGGCGTCCACCGATCGGCGGCCAGAAGGCCGAAGGTGGGATTGTGCGTGGAGATGGCGATGTCGCGATTGGGGCGCAGACGCAGGATCTTCACCACCAGCGTATCGCCCGGCATGGCGCCTTCGATGTAGAAGGGGCCGACCTCGCCCGGCCATTTCCCTCCGGGGCGTTCGTACCATTCGCCCCAGAGCGTCTCGGTCTCGACGATGTCGCCCGGACGAATGCGCAAGACCGGTTCGCGTCGCGCGAAGGTCGGATAGCCGACCGTCGGTTTGAAGCGATGGACCTCGGCGCGCACGACGCGCTCGGGCGCAGCGAGGCCGCTGAGGAACGCCATCAGGCCGATCGCCCCTGACCACAGACGTCTTGTTCGCTTCCGCATCTCCCCCCTCCTGTGTTGAAACTCGTGGAAGATGCCATGTACTATACTGGCTCCGCCGGGAAATGGCGAGCGAGGGAAGCGGCATGGGATCGAGAGCGCGCCTGGTCGAGAGTCGGGCGATGGCGCTTGTGGAGCGGTGGTTTCACCTGAGCGAGCTGGGAACGACGATCCGCGCGGAAGCGCTCGCGGGAGTGACGACTTTCCTGACGATGGCCTACATCATCTTCGTGCAGCCGGCCGTGCTGAGCGCTGCGGGCATGGATTTCGGCGCGGTGCTGGTCGCCACGTGCCTCTCCAGTGCGGGAGCGACGCTGCTGATGGCCTTTCTGGCCAACTATCCGATCGCCGTCGCTCCGGCCATGGGGCATAACATCTTCTTCGTCTACACGATCGTCCTGGGCATGGGGGTGCCGTGGCCGATCGCCCTCGGGGCGGTCGCGTGGGCCGGGATCGTCTTCATCCTCACGGCGGGGATTGGGCTGCGCGAGCGGCTCATCACGGCCATTCCCGCTTCGCTCAAGCATGCCATTGCGGCAGGTATTGGGCTCCTCATCGCCACGATCGGCCTCCGGTGGGCGGGCGTGATCGTCGCCTCGCCGGAGACACTGGTGGCTTTGGGCGATGTGACGTCGCCGCCGGTCCTACTCGCCCTTTTCGGGCTCGCCGTTATGGCGGTTCTCTTCGCGCGGGGCATCCGCGGGGCTGTCCTATGGGGGATTCTGCTCACCACCGGCGTCGGGCTCCTCTTCGGACTGGTGCGGTATCAGGGGCTCATCAGTCATCCGCCGTCGTTGGCGCCCACGTTGCTGCGCCTGGATATGCTGGGCGCCCTGCGGCCGCAGATGCTGGAAGCGATCTTCGTCTTCTTCTTTCTGGCGCTCTTCGATTCGGTGGGAACGCTCGTGGGCGTGGCCGGACAGGCGGGCCTCTTGCGCGACGGCGTGCTGCCGCGCGCGCGCGAGGCCCTGTTGGCCGATGCCATCGGCACAGTCGGCGGCGCCATGCTCGGGACCTCCACGGTCACCGCCTACATCGAGAGCGCGACGGGCGTCGCCGCGGGCGGGCGCACGGGATTGGCGAATCTGGTGACGGCCGCGCTCTTTCTGCTGTCGCTGCTGTTTTATCCGCTGGTGCGCATGATCGGCGGGGGGTATCACACGGCGCAGGGGACGACGCTCTATCCGGTCATCGCGCCCGCACTGGTTCTGGTGGGGACGCTCATGATGAAGGAAGCTGCGCGAATCCCGTGGGAGGAGATGACGGAAGCGATCCCCGCCTTTCTGACGATGATCATGATGCCGCTGTCGCTCAGCATCACCGATGGGATCGCCTTCGGCTTCATCTCGTATGCCCTTGTGAAGCTGGCGGCCGGACGCGGGCGCGAAGTTCACTGGTTCATCTACCTCTTCGCCGCTCTCTTCGGGCTCCGCTACGCCATGGCGTAGTCTCGCGGATCAAGGGATGAGGAGCGCGAGGGCGCCGCGGGCGATCAGTTGCTCAGCCAATTGCTGACCGAGCGCAAGAGGCTCCGCCAGGGGCCCAATGACGTGCGCCCTCAAAAGGCGCGTTCCATCGGCGCGGGCGATCATTCCGCGCAGGATCAACTGAGTGGGATCCTCCGCGAGGACTTCGGCGTGAGCGGCGATCGGGACATGGCATCCGCCCCCGAGCCGGCGCAGGAACGCGCGTTCGGCTTCCGTCGCCGAGCGCGTCGGCGGATGATCGAGCGGAGCCACCAGGGCGTTCACCTCCTCGTCATCGGCGCGCGTCTCGAGGGCAATGGCCCCTTGTCCGATAGCGGGAATCATGACTTCTGTGGAAATCCGCTCGACGATGCGATGCTCTAGGCCGAGGCGCACGAGTCCGGCAGCGGCGAGAATGATGGCCTCATATTGGCCTTCATCGAGCTTGCGCAAGCGCGTGTCCACATTCCCGCGCAGGGGCTGAAGGTCGAGGTCAGGGCGAAGCGCGCGCAATTGCGCCGCGCGGCGCACGCTGCTTGTTCCGACGCGCGCGCCTTCGGGGAGCGTCAACACCGTCCCGTGCCCCGTGCGCGTGATGAGAGCATCGCGCGGGTCCTCGCGCTCCAGGACGGCGGCCAGGCGCAAACCCGCGGGGATCTCCGCCGTCATGTCCTTCAGGCTGTGGACGGCGAGATCAATCTCGCGAGCGAGCAGGGCTTCCTCGAGTTCTTTGATGAAGAGGCCCTTGCCGCCGAAGGCCGCGAGCGGATGGTCGGTGATGCGATCGCCGCTTGTTTTGATGATCTTCACAGCAAGGGGGAGTTGCGGATTTCGCGCCGCGAGTTTCGCGCGGACGATCTCGGCCTGGCGCAGCGCCAACGCGCTCCCGCGTGATCCGATGACCAGAGGTGAGCGCCTCATTGCGAAGACCGAGATTTGCGCGAGGCCGAGAGGGAGGGATCCCTCGCCTCCAGGACCTCGCGCCACAGTTCCAGAAAGCTCACATCCGCGGGATGGCGCAGGCCCTCGCGCGCCGCCTGATGCAAGCGCGCGATCGCCGGATGGGCGAGTTTGTTGATGATGCCTTCCAACAGATGGTGCAGCGCGCGCTCTTGCTCCGGCGTGAGCGCGCCGAGATACCGCCGATGGCGCTCCAATTCGCCGTAGGCGATCTCTTCCAAGCGCCGTCGAAAGGCGGCGATCACGGGGCCGACGTCCAGGCTGCGGAGCGCCTTCATGAACGCGTCCACGGCTTGATCCACGATGACCTCCGCGCGCGCGGCTTCGGCGCGGCGGTGCTCCAGATGCGCGCGCACGATCTGCTCCAGGTCATCAATGTCGTAGAGGAACACGTTGGCGAGCTGTCCGACGCTCGGCTCGACCGTGCGCGGGACGGAGATGTCAATGAGAAAGAGGGGACGATGGCGTCGCGCGAGCATGGCCGCCGCCACGTGCTCGCGTCGCACGACGTACTCGGCCCCTCCTGCGGAGCAGAGGAGGATGTCCGCGCGCGCGATCGCCGAAGTCAACGCGTCAAAGGAGAGCGCCTCCGCCCCGAAGTGAGCGGCGAGCTGCTCGGCGCGCTCCCGCGTGCGATTGCAGATGAGCAGATGGCGGACGCCGGAGGCCATCAGGTGCCGGACGGCCAGTTCGGCCATCTTCCCCGCCCCGATCAGCAAGACCGTCCTCCCCTGGAGGTCCTCGAAGATCTTGTGCGCCAGCTCGACGGCGATGGAGCTGACGGAGACGGCCATCGTTCCGATAGCCGTCTCTGTGCGCACGCGCTTGGCGACGGAGAAGGCGCGCGGCAAAAGCAGATGGAGCGTCTTGCCCACCGTTCCGGCCGCCGCGGCCTGGGCATACGCTTCCTTCACTTGCCCGAAGATCTGCGGCTCCCCGAGGACCAGTGAGTCCAGGCCCGCCGTGACGCGGAACAGATGCCGAACGGCCTCATGATCCACATAGCGGTAGAGAGCGGTCTCGTACTCGCCAGGAGGAATCTGATGTCGCCGGCCCAGGAAGGCGCGGATGCGCTCCAGGGCCGCGTGCTCGGAGAGGGGGGTGACGGCGAGGATCTCCACGCGGTTGCACGTGGAGAGGATCAGACCTTCAGTGATCGTCGTGCCGTCCACAAGCTGCCGCAGGGCCTCGGGGAGCTCCGCGTCCGCGAAGGCCAGGCGCTCGCGCACCTCCACGGGCGCCGTGCGATGATTCATCCCGACGAGCACGATCGTCATAAGATGTGCCCGAACAGACGAGCGCTCGTGAAGACGGCGGCCGTCGCCAGAAACCCCA
>BEHK01000141.1 GCA_002898775.1 bacterium HR08
CGCTCAAGATGAAGACCCCCTTATCGTGGATGCTCCCGCTCAAGCGGGCGCGCCGCTCGATATTGATGACGCCCTCGCGCCCCACGAACGTCTGGCAGGTGATGCGCGAGGGCTTCCCGAACGTGTAATCGCCCAAGTGAATGAGGGCGAGGCCGTTGATCTGACCGACCACCGCTCCCTGAACGTCCACCAAGATGTCGCCGCGCGCGATCATCTCCAGGAGGCGCTCCTCGATGCGATTGGAGCGGAAGATCTTCTCCTCGATAGCGCGCTCGATGTGCGCGCGGGTGATGTAGAGGCTTCCCTCTTGATCCGCCCAGTAGTTGGCCTCGCGCACGACGTCCGAGATCTCCCCAAACTGCGTGGAGAGCTTCGTCTGATCCCCCGCCAATCGGGAGCTGTACTCGATGATCGCCGCCACGGCGCTGCGATCCAAATGCCGGAGTCCCTCTCGATCGCAGCAGGATTTGATGAAATAGGCATACTGCGCCAGGTTCTCCGACGTGCGATCCATCTGTGTGTCGAAGTCGGCTTTCACCTTGAAGAGCTTGCGGAAGTCCTCGTCGTAGGTGTAGAGCAAATAGTGCAGGAGCGGACTGCCGATGAGGGCGATCTTCACATCCACTTTGATCGGCTCGGGCCGCATCCCCGTGGCGCTCACGAGCCCGTACTGCGTGGCCACGTCCTCGATGCGCACTTCTCCCGTCTCGATGACGCGCTTGAGCGAATCCCAGACGAAGGGATACCGCAAGACATCCAGGGCTTCGACGACGAGGAATCCGCCGTTGGCGCGAAGGATCGAGCCCGCTTTGACCTTGGTGAAGTCCGTCACGAGCGCTCCCAGTCGCACCTCGCGCTCGATGGTGCCGAACATGTTCGTGTACGTGGGATTCGGCTCGAAGACGATCGGCGCTCCTTGCGTCGCGGAATTATCCACGAGCACGTTGACGTGATACTCGACGAAGCTCGCGCGCTCATCGAGCCGGAATCCCGGCGGCTCGACCGGCGGGCGCGGCCGAAACTTCTCGCGCTCCTGAAGGATGTTCTCCTGCACCTGATCCAGGTACTCGAGGATCGCCGAAGAGTTGGCGTACTTCAGGCGCAGATGGTCCACGAGCCGCTTCACGACGAACAGCAGGGTCCAACGCTCTAATTCCTCCGTCTTCTCCCGCGCCTCGCGCTCCATGGCGCGCACGCGGTCGAGCAGCTCGGCGACTTGCTCGTTGAACTGCTCCATCTTCCGGCGCACCTGCTCCTTGGTCGCCTCATCGAGCGCCTCGTATTCCTCTTGCGTGAGCGGCTTGCCGTTGTGCAGGAGCACGGTCATGATCCCGGCCGGCGTGACCCGCACCTGAATGCCCTCGCGACTGGCCCGCCGCTCCAACTCCTCGAAGAGAGCCGCGCTCTGCCGCTGATACTCGCGCATGATGCCCGCCTGCTGCTCCTGATACTCCTTGCTCTCGAGCGCGCGGGGGATCTCCCGCTTGAGTTGCTCCAGAAGCCCCTCCATATCGCGCTTCAATTGTCGGCCCATCCCCGCCGGCAGATAGAGGGCGCGCGGCCGATCGGGATCGCGAAAGTTATGCACCAGACAAATATCTCCCGGCACGGGCCGATCCCGCGCGATCTCCTCCAACATGGCGCGGATCAAGCTCGTCTTGCCCGTCCCGGGTGGCCCCGCCAGGAAGAGGTTGTAGCCGTGGCTCTTCATCCGCAAGCCGAAGCGAAGAGCCGAAACAGCGCGCTTCTGCCCGATGAACCCCTCCGGAGGCGGCAGATGCTCGGTCGTCTCGAACTCGAAGGCGCTCGGGTCGCACGCCCGATAGACCTCATCAGCCGAAAGGCGTCGCCACGCCATGTCCGTCTCCTCCCGTCGAAGATCTAGCGGTCCTCACGCTCAGTGAGCGAATAAGCTTACACGAGACCGCCGATCTGGCGAAGCCCGGCGGATCACTTTCGCGTCGCTCTCTCACCGGCGCGTCGCGCCATTGACCGCCCTCCGCCCGATAGGGCTAAGATGGAGAATCGGGCCGAGCGATGGTGATCTTTCAGCTCATCGCCGAGGATCCAGCGACGCGCGCGCGCGCCGGAGTCTTGCACACGGCGCACGGTCCGGTGGAGACGCCCGTCTTCATGCCCGTCGGGACGCAGGCGACGGTGAAAGCGCTGACGCAGGAGATGCTCGAAGAATTGGACGCGCGCATCGTGCTGGCCAACACCTATCATCTCTTTCTGCGCCCCGGGGAACACGTGATTCGAGAACTGGGCGGACTCCACCGCTTCATGGCCTGGGACCGAGCGATCCTCACCGATAGCGGGGGGTATCAGGTCCTGAGCCTGGCCCCACTGCGGACGGTCCGCGAGGAGGGGGTGCACTTCCAATCGCATCTGGACGGATCGCGCCATCTGCTGACGCCCGAACGCGCCATTGAGATTCAGGTGGCCCTGGGATCGGATATCCTCATGGTGCTGGACGAGTGCGTGGGGAATCCGGCCGAATGGGCGGAGGCCGAACGCGCCGTGCGCCTGACGACGGCCTGGGCGCGCCGGAGCAAAGCGCGATTCGAGCAGCTTCGGGAGGAGGGCTTGCTGACGCCGGCCGCCTTGTTCGGCATCATTCAGGGAAGCCTCTACAGGGACCTTCGCCGGCGCAGCGTGGAGGAGCTTCTGGAGATCGGCTTCGACGGCTACGCCATCGGGGGCTTGAGCGTCGGCGAGGAGAAACCGGCCATGCTCGATATGGTGGAATACGTGGCCGAGTTGATGCCGCGCGAGCGCCCCCGATACCTGATGGGCGTGGGGACGCCCACAGATCTCGTCGAAGGCGTGCGGCGAGGCGTGGATATGTTCGATTGCGTGCTGCCGACGCGAAACGCGCGCAACGGCCAGGTCTTCACCTCGCGCGGCCCGCTCAATATCAAAAATGCCGCCTATGCCCGCGATCCCCGCCCGCTGGATGAGGAGTGCGCATGCCGAGTCTGCCGTCGGTACTCCCGCGCCTATATCCGCCACCTCTACGCCAGCGGCGAGATCCTCTCAGCCATCCTCTGCACCTATCACAACTTGCATTTCTACCTTGACACGATGCGGAAGATCAGGCAAGCTATCGCTCTTGGCAACTTCGCAGAGTTCGCGCAGGAGTTCTCGCGCCGGTACCGGGAGGGCCGCTCTGCAAGTTGACCGAAACGATCATCAACAGGAGGTCATCAAGAGGCCGTCGTCAGCGGGCATGTTATGAGCGCGGGAATCCTTCTGCAGGCGGGAAATGCTTTCCTCTCGCTCGTCCCATTGCTCCTCATCTTCCTCATCTTCTATCTGCTCATCATCCTGCCGGAGCGCCGGCGCCGGAAGAAATTGCAGGAGTTGATCGCCAATCTCAAGGTCGGCGATAAGATCGTGACGACGGGCGGCATCTACGGGACGATCATCAGTCTGCGCGAGGATACGCTGGTTGTCCGCTCCGACCAATCGCGTCTGGAGATCGCCCGCAATGCGGTCATCGGCCTGCAGCAGCCGCGACCGGAGGAGAGCGAGAGGGCGACGGTGAAATGATCCCGGAAGCCGACCGATTCCGCGCGGAGTAGGAGATGAGCCGGAAGCTTCGAAATCGCTTCCTGCTGATCGGGGGCGTCACGGTGATCGCTCTCTATCTGCTCTTCGGTCCCCTTCAGATCCGCGACGCCTCGGGTCGCATCACCGCTCAGGCGATCGCGGCGAATTTCACGCCGGGTCGGCTCAAGAAGAATCTCGCGGAGAACATCAAGCTGGGCCTTGACTTGCGCGGGGGAAGCCACCTGATCCTGCAGGTTCAGACCGACGACGCCGTTCGCTCGATCACGGCCGGGAACTTGGAGAAGGCCCGCTCCATCCTCCAGCAAGCGGGGATCAAGTTCACAAACCTCACCTCGCCCGCCCTTGGCCGGATCGAGATTGACCTGGAGGATAGCGGCCAGATCGAAGATGCCAAAGCGCGCATCACGCTCGATTTCGGCCCGGGATGGACGGCGCGGAATGAGGGGAAGCGCCTCATCTTCGAGATGAAGGACGAGGAGCAGCGAGACATTCGGGAGCGGGCGACCGAGCAAGCGATGCGCATCATCGAGCAGCGGATCAACGCCTTCGGCGTCGCTGAGCCCACGATCGCGCGCCACGGCCCGGCGACCGCCTATCAGATCCTCCTGCAACTGCCGGGGGTGGACGATCCCGAGCGGGTGAAGAACCTCATCCGGGCCGAATCTCGCTTGGAATTGAAACTCGTCCACAGCGGCCCGCACCCGAGCGAGGAAGCCGCGCGTCAATCCCTGGGCGGCACCGTACCTCCGGACAAGGAGATTCTCCCGGCGCGCGAGCGGCGGCGTGATCCGAATGTCCCTCCGGTCCAATACTACGTTGTCGAGAAGACGCCCGTGATTACCGGAGATGACCTCCGCAACGCGCAAGCCGTTCCCTCCCAGGCCGGAGGCTCCGTGTATGAGATCTTGTTCTCGCTCCGCCCATCGGGAGCCGAACGCTTCTACGCGACGACGAGCGCCAACATCGGGAAGAACCTGGCCATCATCCTCAACAATGAGATCAAGAGCGCGCCCGTCATCCGGGACGCCATCCGCGATGAGGGGCGCATCGAGGGAGACTTCACGAAGGAGGAAGCCGAGGACCTCGCCTTGACGTTGCGCTCGGGCGCTCTGCCGGCGCGCGTGATCTATCTGGAGGAGCGAACGGTTGGCCCCAGCCTCGGCGCTGATTCGATCCGACAGGGCTTCGCGGCTTCGATCGCCGGACTCGCGGCGATTGTGATCTTCATGCTCTTCTACTACCGGCTCTCGGGCGTGAACGCCGTCATCGGGCTCGTCCTGAATCTGATCTTGCTCCTGGCAGCGATGAAGATCGTGGGCGCGGTATTGACCTTGCCGGGCATCGCCGGCGTCGCGCTGACGATCGGCATGGCCGTGGACGCCAACGTGCTCATCTTCGAGCGCATCCGCGAAGAATTGCGCAACGGAAAGGTCCCGGCCTCGGCCATCGCCCTGGGCTTTGAGCGAGCCTTCACCACGATCTTCGACACGAACCTGACGACGATCATCGCGGCGCTCTTTCTCTTCGTCTTCGGGACGGGGCCGATCCGTGGCTTCGCCGTCACGCTCACGGCCGGATTGATCGCCAACTTCTTCACGGCGATCTTCGTCTCGCGGTCGCTCTTCGCGTGGGTCCTGGAGCGCCAGGGAGGTCGGCCCGCGGCCTTGAGCATCTGAACCGCCATGATCGAGCTGATCAAAAACCCAAATGTGGACTGGATGGGCCTCAAACGAAGGTTCATCCTCGTCTCGCTCGTCCTGCTCCTGCTCGGGGGGGTCTCCGCCTTCACCCGCGGGTTCAACCTCGGCATTGATTTCGCCGGCGGCACGCTCGTGAACGTGAAGTTCAAAGATGCGCCGCCGCCGGAGAACCGGTTGCGCGAAGCGCTCGAAAAGCAGGGGATTCCGCCGAGTAAAGTCGTCATTCAACCGATCAGCGATCCGATCAGTGGGATCAAGGACCAGGTCCTGATCCGCCTCCCGCAACGAGAGATCGGACAGAAGACGGGATCACCGGCCGAGAGCGAACTCGATGTGGAGAAACGCGCGATCTTGGCGGCGCTCAACACGTTCAATCCGCCTTCGGAAGTGGCGACCAAACTGGACCTGAACACGATCAGCCGCGATCGGCTGCAGCAGGTGTTGCTCACCGAGGATCCGCTGCGCCTGATCCCGGGCTCGGGTCGCGCTGCGGCCGAGCTCGAATACACGCGATATGCGGAAGCCATCATCCAGTATCGGGACCGCGAGCAGGGAGGCCTGCTGCGCGACCTCGCGGATCTGCGCGCCATCCAGAGTGTTCCCGGGGCTCTCCTCCAGTGGCTGCCGCAGCGCTTCTTCGCCGGCAATGCGGCGATGATCAGCGCCGAGATCGTCGGCCCGCAGATCGGACAGGAACTGCGACAACGCGCCATCTCGGTCACGCTCGCGTCGTTGGTCGGCATGCTCATCTACATCGCCTTCCGATTCGAATGGGTGTACGGTGTGGCCGCGGTCATCGCCCTCTTCCACGATGTCTTGATCACGCTCGGCATCTTCTCCCTCGTGCAGAAGGAGATCTCGCTCAACGTCGTGGCCGCCCTGCTGACGCTCGTCGGCTACTCGGTCAATGACACGA
>BEHK01000142.1 GCA_002898775.1 bacterium HR08
GTGGAGTTGGGGCTGACGACGGAAGGGCGCCCCTTCATCATGGCGATCATCGCGGCTCCGCAGACGCTCGCTCGATTGGAGGAGTATCGTCAGCTCCAGAAGCGGCCCGCCGATCCGCGCGGCCTCTCCGAGACAGAAGCGCGGGCGTTGATCGAGCGGGGGAAGGTCGTCGTCTTGATCACCTGCAATATTCATTCGACGGAGGTGGCCAGTGCGCAAACGGCCCTTGAGTTCGCGTGGCGCATGGTGACCGAGGATTCGCCGCGCGTGCGGGAGATCCTGGAGAACGTGATCCTTCTGCTCATTCCCTCGCTCAATCCGGATGGGAATCAGATGGTCTACGAGTGGTATCAGCGGACGCTCGGCACGCCGTATGAGGGGGCGAGTCCGCCGTGGCTCTATCACAAGTACGTGGGGCACGACAACAATCGGGATTGGTATATGTTCACGCAGGTGGAGACGCGGCTCACCGTGGAGAAGGTGCATAATGCCTGGCACCCACAGGTCGTCTACGATGTCCATCAGATGGGGGCCTATGGAGCGCGCATCTTCACGCCGCCCTGGATTGATCCGATCGAGCCGAACATTGACCCGATCCTCGTGCAGGGGATGAACTGGTTGGGCCTGAAGATGGCGGCCGATCTCACGGCGGAGGGAAAGACGGGGGTCGTCGTCAACGCGATCTACGATCTCTGGACGCCGGCGCGGTGCTACCAGTGCTATCATGGGGGCTTGCGGATCTTGACGGAATCGGCGAGCGTGCGCATTGCATCGCCGATCGAGGTTCCTTTCGAGCGGCTGCAGGGGGGACGCGGCTATGATGCGCGACAATCGAGTTGGAATTTCCCCCAGCCCTGGCCCGGGGGCATTTGGCGCTTGCGCGATATTGTGGACTATCAGCTCTCGGCCTTCTTCTCGCTCTTGCAGACGGTGGCGCGGCATCGGGATCACTTCCTGTGGAATTTTTATCGGGTCGGGAAGCGGGCGGTCGAGCGGCCAGGGCCACCGTATGCCTTCGTCATTCCGGCGGAGCAGAGAGATCCGGCGGCGGCTCGCGTGCTCATCGAGACCTTGCGCTTCGGACTCGTAGAGGTCTGGCGAGCGCGAGCCGCGTTTCAGGCGGACGGGCGGACCTTCTCGGCGGGCAGCTATGTCATCCCGCTGGCACAACCCTATGGCGCGTTCGCCAAGACGCTGCTTGAGCGGCAGCGCTATCCCGATCTGCGGGAGTACCCGGGCGGACCGCCCAAGCGCCCCTATGACGTGACGGCGCATACGCTCCCCCTGCTGATGGGGGTGGATGTGGTGGAGATCGCCCGCCCCTTCTCCGCCGAGCTGGAGCGCGTGGAGCAGGTGGACGAACCGAGAGGAGGGATCGTGGGCGGACGGTCCCCGCATGGGTATCTGATTCGGCCAGAGGGTCATCATGAGATCGCCGCGCTCTTTGAGTTGCTGAAGCGAGGAGCGCGTGTGTATCGGCTCCTGGAGGCGTCGGCTGTTCCTCCGGGCACGGCGTTCGTCCCCTCCGGGCAGGAGGCGCTCCTTGAAGAGGTCGCCCGACGCTTCTCGATCATGGTGCACGCGGCTCGCGAGCGTCCGCGTGGGGCTGCTCTTGAGCTGCGACAGCCACGCGTGGGGATCTATCGGAGCTACGTCCCCTCGATGGACGAAGGATGGACGCGATGGGTCTTCGACCGCTTCGGCATCCCCTATGAGAACATCTATGATCGCGATGTGCGAGCCGGGAATTTGCGCGCGCGCTACGACGTGATCCTCTTACCTGATCACGCGCCGCGCGCGATCGTGGAGGGGCATCGGCCGGGCACGATGCCCGAAGAGTACACGGGAGGACTTGGCGAGGTGGGCCTCGCGCAGTTGCGCGCCTTCGCCGAGGCGGGAGGAACCCTCGTGGCGTTCAATCAGGCTTCGACGGTCCTCCTGAGCGGGCTTCGTCTCACTGTGCGCGACGTGCTCGCGGACGTTTCCGAGCGAGAGTTCTATGGACCAGGTTCGATCCTGAAGGCCGAGTTCGATCCCGCGCATCCGATCGCCTTCGGCATGGAACGCGAGGCGGCGATCTGGTTCGAGGAAGGGCCGGCGTTCGAGGTGGGGGAATCGGCGGTGGCCATCGCGCGATATCCGTCGGGCGATCCGTTGTTGAGCGGATGGTTGCTGGGGGGAGCGCGACTCTCCGGGAAAGCGGCGCTCGTCGAGGTTCCGATCGGTCGGGGGCGCGCCGTCCTCTTTGGATTCCGACCGCAATATCGAGGACAGTCCTACGCCACGTTCAAGACCGTCTTCAACGCTCTGCTCTATGCGGCTTCGGAGCGAGTGACCTGGTGAGCCGAACGGCGGGGCGGCTCGGCAGACGCGCGGCGTGCCCGGCGACGCTCACAGTCGGGCGCGGCGCCGATAGAGCGCGATCAGCCCTTGCGTCCCCTGTTCGCCGAGTCCCTCGGCGACAGCTTCGTGGAAGAGGCGAAAGGCGAGCGCCGCTCCTGGAAAGAGCTCCGGCTCATTCTCGAGCGCTCGTCCCGAGATCTGCTGGATGGCTTCGCGCACCAGGCGCAGGTCTTTCTGTTGAAGGGCGATCTTGAACCCCGGCGCGAAGTCGTTCTGTATGATCTTCGGGGCGAGCGTCGAGAGCATCCAGGAGGCGGCTGCTCCACCGGAGACGACGCGGAACGTCGTCTCCAAGTTGAGGCCCAAGCTCTCCGCCAGATGAACGCCCTCGATGACGGCGATGATGGTCAGGGCGCAGATGAGCTGATTCACGAGCTTCGTCTTCTGACCATTCCCGCTGGGTCCCGTGTAGATGATCGTCTTCCCCAGGGCGCGAAGGATGGGCAGGCATCGCTGGAAAGTATCTTCTCGGCCTCCGACCATAATGGCGAGCGTGCCCTCGATGGCCCCGCGTTCTCCGCCGCTGACGGGGGCATCGAGCATCTCGCACCCTCGCTCAGCGAGGCGCCGCGCGAATGCCGCGGCGGCCTCTGGAGCGATCGTGCTCATCTCGATCACGATGCTCCCCGGGCGTATGCCCTCCCAGACCCCTCCTGGACCGAAGAGCACGGCTTCGACATCGGGCGTATCCGAGAGCATGGTGAGGACGACTTCGGACGCTTCGGCGAGGTCGGCCGGAGAAGGAGCCCACGCCGCGCCCATCTCCAGAAGCGGCTGGGCCTTGCTCGCCGTGCGATTATAAACGGTCAGAGGGAACCCCGCCCTGAGGAGATTCATGGCCATGGGGCGTCCCATCGTGCCGAGTCCGATGAATCCGAGGCGCATATGTTCCTCCTCATCGCGTTGTCGTCAGGCCATGCCCGATCGGATATGCGTTGGGCAGGCTGATGGGGAGTTTCCCGGTGAAGGGGATCTCGCCGAGAATGGCTCGAAGCGCCGCGCGCTCGGCCTCCGGGTAGTACTCATAGGTCAGGATGGAGGTCGGCAATTCGGGCACGAAGGAGAGCGCGTAGGGGCTGCCGAAGAGCGTGAAGACGAACGGTTTCTCCACGGTTGAGAGGAAGCGGAGCAGGTCCAGTTGCTCCTCGGTCAAATCAATGGAACCTTTGTACGCAGCGACGCGGATGAAGCCGTTGGCCAAGATGACGTCGCAGAGGCCGGCCAGTTTCTTGATGACTTCGATCGTCTCGCGCGACGTTCGCTCGTCAATGGTCACTTCGACCACGTTCCGATGGCGCTTGAGGAGTTCCGCGCGGAAGGCCGCTCCGGGCGGACCTTCGCGCCATCCCTCCCGCGCGTCGAGGATCGTGAGCAGGAGGACGCGCTGCGCCTCCTGCAGCGAGAGCGGGAGGACACGGCGTTCATCGCGCACCAGGGTGATCGCGCGTTCGATCATCGTGCGCGCCCATTGTTGGTGTTCTTGCTGACCGACGATCGTCTCGATCCGGTCAAGATCCACGTACCGATTCCGATGCAGGCCGAGTCGCGCCTTCGCCTCCAGAAGGCGTCGCACCGAGGCCTCGATGCGCTCCAGGGGGATCTCGCCGCGTTCGACGGCGCGGCGGAGCGCGGTGAAGGATTTCTCGACGTCCACGGGGAAGAGGATCACATCGGCTCCGGCGCGCACGGCGCGCAGCGTCGCCTCCTCCGGCGTGAAGTGATCCGCGATCCCTCGCATCTGCAGAGCATCGGTGAAGATCAGACCCTGAAAGCCCAGCTCCGTCCGAAGAAGCCCGGTGAGGATCGCCGGCGAGAGCGTCGCGGGCACGCCTCGCTCCGGCTCCAGGTGAGGCAACGCGATATGAGCCGTCATGATCGCCGCGACGCCCGCGCGGATAGCCGCGCGGAAGGGGGGCAACTCCACCCGCTCCAGGCGATCGCGTCCGACCGTGATGACGGGCAACTCCAGATGCGAGTCCTGGCTCGTATCGCCGTGGCCGGGGAAATGCTTGGCCGTCGCCAGTTGTCCGTTCTCTTGCGCGCCGCGAATGTAGGCTTGGCCGAGCCGCGAGACGAGCGCGACGTCCTCACCAAACGATCGGATGTTGATGATGGGGTTTCTCGGATTGTTGTTGACGTCCAGGACGGGGTAAAAGTTCACATGGATCCCCATGGCGCGCCCTTCGATGGCCGTGATCTGGCCGGCGCGGTACGCCAACTCTTCGCTTCCGGTCGCGCCCAGAGCCATCGCGCGCGGCAGACGCGTCGCTCCGCGGAATTGATATCCCGGTCCGCCCTCCAGATCGGCGGTGATCAAGAGAGGGATCTTCGCCAGCCGTTGCATGCGGTTCAACAGGGCCGTCAGGGCGACGGGATCTCCGCCGAAGGCGTGATAGCCACCGACGTGAAAGTCCACGATATTCCGCTCGATGCGGCGAAACTCCTCGCTCTCGCGATTCATGAAGGCGGGGGACATCGCGGGGATGAGCATCTGCCCGATCTTCTCCTCCAGCGTCATTCCCCGAAGCGTCTCTTCGACCCAAGCGCGATCTTCCGGACTCAGGGGGCGTGAGACGTCTTGTCGCGCGAGGACGAACGTCGTGAGCGAGAGCCACAGGATGAGTGCGATGGTCCCGGCTCGTTTCATCGTCTCCCCTCCTTGTGAGGCTCACGGTGAGCCGTGAGTTTAGCGGTTGTCCGGTCCGCTCTGCAAACCCTCAGGTGGAAAGGAGGCGTGCTCTCATGGTCCGAGCGCTTTCACGTTTCCGGACTGCTCGATCGGGCGCGCGGGGTCGGTGATCCATTCGCTCCAGGAGCCGGCGTAGAGTCGTGCGTCACCGAGGCCCGCGTGCGCGAGCGCCAGGAGGTTGTGCGCCGCCGTCACGCCGGAGCCGCAGTAAAAGATCGCGCGCGAGGGGGGGACGTCGCCCAAGATTCGCTCGAAGCGACGGCGCAGCTCGGCGGCGGGGCGAAATCGGCCTCGGGCATCGAGATTTTCGAGATACGGCGCGCAGATGGCTCCCGGGATATGTCCGGCCACCGGATCGATGGGCTCGCGTTCGCCGCGATACCGCTCCGGGCTTCGCGAATCAATCAAGCGGATGTGAGGATCGCTCAGGGCCGCCATGACGTCCTCGACGCTCGCCACCAGTTCCGAGCGGAGGTGGGGGACGAAGCGGCGGGGAGAGCGCCATTCGCGCCCGCGCCGAAACGGGCGGCCTTCGGCGCGCCAGCACGGCCAGCCGCCATCGAGGACGGCGACGGCCTCATGTCCGAGCCACCGCAGCAACCACCAGAGGCGCGCTGCCATGGAGCCGCCGCTGTCATCATAGGCGACGACCTGAACGGTCGCCGCGATCCCCCACGCGCTGAATCGTTCGACCAGATGTTCGACGGGCGGGAGGGGATGGCGTCCGGTTTTCCCCGGAATGATCATGCCCGTGAGGTCTCGCTCCAGGTGCGCGTAGAGCGCGCCCGGGATGTGCCCCTGTTCATACGCGCGCTCGCCGCGCGCGGGATCGTCCAGCGCGAAGCGGCAGTCTACGAGCACCCAAGCCGGATCGTCCAGATGCTGTTGCAGGATTTCGGTCGAGATCAGCGTGCGATAGCTCATCAAGCGCGCTCCCTCTGAGGTCTCAGGAATCGAGCTTCGAGCTGGCGGAGTTTCTCCAAGCGACGACGATGCCGTTCCTCACCGCTGAAGCGCGCGTTCAAGAAGGTGCGCACGAGCTCCTTCGCCAACTCGGGGCCGATGACGCGCGCGCCGAGCACGAG
>BEHK01000143.1 GCA_002898775.1 bacterium HR08
CGCTCAAGGCCATCACCTCCAGATCGGAGCCGAGGAAGTCCCGATAAGGCCCCTCTTGACCGAAGGGGGTGATGGAGATCAGAATCAGCCGGGGATTCATCTGCTGAAGTGTCTCCCACTCGAGCCCGCTCCGCCGAAGGGTCCCCGGGGGGAGGCTCTCGATCATGAAGTCGGCCCTCTCGATGAGCTTCAGAAGAAGTTCACGCCCACTTGGGGTCTCCCACGCCAGCGTGATCCCTCGCTTATTCGCATTGAGGGCCAGCCAGAAGAGACTGACGGAGGTCCCATCGCGCGCAGCCACGAGCGGAGGACGACGCCGAGCTGGATCCCCACACGGAGGCTCCACCTTGATGACGTCTGCTCCGAGATCAGCGAAAATCTTCCCCGCGAGCGCCCCCTTCTCATCGGCGATCTCGATGACGCGATAGGACCCGAGCAACATCGCCGTTCACCGTCCCGTGCGAGAGAGCAACTCCACCCACCCCTTCATCTCACGACGCGCCCGCTCGATATCGGTGGAGGAGAAGAAGCGAGCGAGGTCCACCTTATAAACCGGATAGACGGGACGCTCGAAGTCCTTCTCATATCCGAAGGGCACCGTGGCATCAATCCCCATCCCTCCTTCAAAGCGCGTATTGGAAGCCTTCCACTCCCGATCTCCAGCCGTCAGTCGCTCCTCGGGCTGGAAGGTCTGCCCAATGCCACCGGGCACGGGGTTGATGATGTCCGTATGCGGGTTGACGCGCGTCGTGAGCGACCAGATGATCTCATCCATGTTGTAGATGTCCACGTCGGGGCTGACGGCGATGGCCAATCGCATCCCCTGATTGCAGGCGAGGATGGCGGCCAGGAAGTTGCGCTGCCATCCCTCTTCGACGCGATTGCGCTTGCGGACCTGGATGATGACGCCACCCCAATCAGTCATGCAATAGGGGATATGGACGTCCTGGATGATCCCCGGCTGCAAGCGCTCGCACAGCTCGAAGATGGCGGCCTCCCGGACCGTTGTATCAATGTTGCTATCGTCGGCCGTGTGCACACCGAGCGGATAGATGATGGGGCGAGACTCCCGTCTGCGCATGGTGATGGCCGTCACGTGGAAGGTGGGCGCTTTGTAGGCCTTCCCCATATAGCCGGCCCACTCGGGATGGAAGGGGAACTTCCCTTGGACGCCCGCCTTCTCAGCCTCGGCCGTCTCATAACGCCGATCGCGCGGATAGAGGTATCCCTCCAGCACGTACTCGGAATCCGCAATGGCATAGGCGTCAACAGTACGCGCTTTGACGATCCGGATGGGACTTCCCTGCAGCGCCCCCGCGACTCCGAGCTCATCGCATCCCTTGGGGAGGATCACGTAGTCGAAGCCGGCTCCGGCCATGAGCGTACATGCCGGTGGCACACCGAAGCATACCGTCAGCGGGATGGGCTTCTCGTCATAATAGTGCTCGGTCGAGACCTGCCACATGTGCGATCCGGGAGAGATCTGGAACGTCCCCACATTCCCCCACCGGAAGTTCATGCGGTTGTAGCCGATATGGCTGCCGCCGTTGAAGTATTCCCCAACGACGCAACTGATCCCGCTTCCGATCGTGCGCTCGCTCTCCAGCTCCGTGTGCCGGATCGCCACGATGTACTTGTTCACATCGAGATCGTCCGTGATCACTTCCTCCTGACACGGAGCTTGATCCTGAGGGATCTCCACCGGCTTGAGGGGATGGTTGATCGCGTGGGCGATCTTCCGCTTGCGATCCTGCGGGCTCTCGAATCCGAACATCTTATCCACGACCCTCATGTTCGCGAAGAGATTGGTGATCGCCCGCGCATGGGGATATCCCTTGACCTTATTGAAGAGGATGGGGATGCTCCCATCCAGCGACTTTTGAATCCCCGTGATCTCCAGATCCGGATCAACTTCCACGTCCGTCACCAGGAGATCACCTTCGGCTTCGAGCCATTCGAGGGTGTTCCTCAAGGTCGAAATATCCTTCTCGATCTTCTTCAATACAGTGACCATAGCGCCTCCTTCATGAATTCTGATCTCAAAAGATGGCTCATTCGAAGACCCCCTTCTCCCGCAATTCCTCGAACTCCGGCTCGGAGAGTCCCAGCATCTCAATGAAGACAGTTCGGGTATCCTGTCCCAGGCAGGGAGCTCCCCACCGGATGGATCCTGGCGTCTCGCTCAGCTGATAGGAGACCATGCGATAACACACGCGTCCCATCTCCGGATGCTCATGCTCTTGCCACACGCGCCGGAAGAGGAGTTGGGGATCACTGAAGAGGTCCTTCATCGTATTGACGCACGCGGCGTGCACCCCGTGTCGTTGCAGATGCCACATGACGTCGCGCGCATCGCGCTCCCTCGTCCACTCCGCGAGCCGTCGGTGCAGGTCCGCCTCGTGCCGCTTCCGCTCGGGAGCCGTCCGGAAACGCGGATCCTCGCACCATTCGGGGTGCCCCACCGCATGCGCCAAACGCTCCCATTCCTGATCATCCCAACAGCTGATCGCGCACCACTGCCCGTCTCGGCAAGGGAAACATCCATGAGGGACGGCCACAGGATCACGATTCCCTTCTCGGTGGGCGATCCGACCAGAGACTTCGTAATCGAGAAGAGCCGGGCTGAGGAAGTGCACTCCCGCTTCGTATTGCGAGAGATCAATATAGACCGCCTGACCCGTACGGCGGCTATAATCGAGGGCGGCCAGCACGGCCACTCCGCCAAATCCGACGGCGACGTAATCCACGTAGGGGCCGTAGATGAGCTGCGGGGGACCATCGGGCTCTCCCACCAGGTGGGTGAACCCGCTGTAGGAGGAGAGTTGAGAGCCGAATCCGGGATGGAGGGCCCACGGTCCGGTCTGCCCCATATTGCTGGTGCTGAGCATCACCAAGCGAGGATTTACCCGACAGAGCGTCTGAAAGTCCAATCCCAGGCGGGCCATCACCCCTGGACGCATGTTCTCAATGACAATATCCGCCCATTGAACGAGGCGATAGGCGAGCTTCTTCCCCTCCGGATGCTTGAGATTCAGCGTGATCCCATACTTGGAATCATTGTGGATGGTGAAGCATCCGGAGCGGTTGATCCCGATGCGATCCTCCTTGAACGGAGGGTATTGCAGACGGAATCCATCGGGACGCTCCTTCGACTCGACGTGGACGACGGTCGCGCCGAAGTTCGCGAGATACTTGCCGATGAACGGACCGGCAGCATATCCCCCGAACTCGACGACTTTCACCCCTTCAAGCGCGTCTCTCCGCCTGGTCTCCATGACAGGACCGCAATTCCCGAAAGATGCGCTCGCCGCGAGATCTCCACGCGCTCGGATCGAGCGCGCGGTACGTGATCGGCGCAATGATCACAGCTGAGGACTCCTCCTCACGGCTCCGATCGGCGAGCACGTGCTCCACCTGCACGCGGAACACGGCATCTTCGGGCGAGGCATCCATCCGGGGCGCGATCTCGCGCGCCCTCCCCTTGATGTAGTAGACCATCTCAGCATCAACGACGATGAGCGTGAGCCGCCCGCGCTCCCGGAGATTGCGGGCCGTCCGACTCCGATTCCCAATGGCGAGATGCAGCGTACGGGCATCGTGGGCGACGACCTCGAAGTAGCTGAGCAGGGCCGGATGAGGCCACCCCTCTTCATCCACGGAGACGAGAAGGACGACCTTCTCCAGATGCGCATCGAGGTCATCCCCGGCCAATCTCCGCAGGAGATCGGGCGGCAGAAGGGACCCCATGCTCACCGACATCCGTGCCCCCTTCAGCGAGCCGGAGCGCAATCGGATCAAGCGCCCGAACGATGGTGGAACCTCACATACTCGAAGTCCAAAGGCTTGCCGTTCACTCCCCGCGCGGGCGGAGCGATCCAGTTCGCGAACTTCCCGCGTTCGTACACGGGCACCATCAGCGATTGAACATACGCCCGATCCTTCTCCGAAGGGAGGAATTCATCACGACGCGCCTGCCACTGCGCTTCGTCAAGCAGCTCCCCCGTCGGTGAGAAGCGATAGCCAGCGTAGAACCCCACACCGCGGTTGAACCGCTGCGAGGGCAATCGAAGCCGCGCGGCGATGCCCTCCCGCTCCAAGACCTTATTCCACCGGGCGAGAGCCCGCTCGCAATCGGCCACAAACGCATCGCGCAGCAGCTGATTCATAGCCCGACGCATCGGGATCTCGACCGTCCGCATCCCTCCAGAGGGCTCTGGTACCTCTAAGACGTAGCTCCCTTGAAGGGCGACGTGATCCTCCCAAAGGTCCTCCTCCCGGAATCGCCCTTTCAAGCCTGCAGCAAAATACATCGCTGCATTCGAAGAATCCTCACTCCCGAACAGATCCAACGCTGCCGAGAACCATTCGTTGATGTACTTCTGGATGATGTCCAGCGGGATCCCCCCGCAATTCGTGACATCTTCATTCGGATCCTGACGCATCAATTGGGCCGTCCGCTTCACAACGCGTTCGATCCCCGTCTCCCCGACGAAGAGATGATGGGCTTCCTCGGTCAGCATGAACTGCGTCGTTCGCGAGAGCGGATCGAAACCGCTCTCGGCCAAGGCCGCCAATTGGTACTTCCCATCCCGGTCCATGAACATCGCGAAGCAGAAGAAATCTAACCAATCCCGGACAGGTTTATTGAAGGAGCTCAGGATACGGGGATTATCCGGATGCCCGGAACGGCGCACCAGGAGATCTTCGGCCTCCTCGCGCCCATCCCGGCCGAAGTATTTGTGCAGTAAATAGACCATGGCCCAGAGATGTCGCCCTTCTTCGACATTCACCTGGAAGAGATTTCGCAGATCATACAGGCTGGGAGCCGTATGTCCGAGCAGACGCTGCTGCTCGACCGATGCCGGCTCCGTATCCGCCTGAACGACGATGATCCGGCGCAACTCCTTGCGAAATTCCCCAGGAACCTCATTCCATACCGGTCGTCCTCGATAATCCCCAAATCCGATCCGCCGGTCCGGCTTCGGAGGGACGAGGAAAATCCCCCACCGATATTCGGGCATTTTCACGTAATCATAAACAGCCCATCCATCGGGATCCACACTGACGGCCGTTCGAAGATAGATCTCATCCTCTTGAAAGCCATCGGGCCCCACCTCCCTCCACCATTTCAGGAAGTTCGGCTGCCATTGCTCCAAGGCCCGCTGGAGCTGACGATCCTCATGAAGGTTCACATTATTGGGGATCCGATCATAGGTGATGCTCATGATTTCATCCTCCCTTCAAAGACGAGCTACCGCCTCTTGGGTCAAGAGCCCATTTTCCTCGACTTCGCTGTTCTCCCCATCGCACGCGTGCTGCAGGAGCCCCTGCTTCATTGAAGCCAAGGATGCTCCAGCAGTGAGGTCTAAGTTTAGACATTAATTCTCCCATTGTCAACCCCAGATTTTTCTGGGTTGCCAGAAGCGGCCATATCGTCTCCCTTCGGCATGAAGCTCCCTAAGCCACACGCAATGGGGCAACTGCTCTCCTGCTTTTGCCCGACAGCTCCACACCAGTGCTGTCCTGGTGAAGAAGTTCAACACAACTCCATGGGTTGGTAATACTACGGGTTGGGTTCCCTTATGGTTCTCGTGTCGCCGACTTCTCTGAAATCGCCCTTGGCTCGCGCGCCAGATCTACCCGGCCATCAGTCAGTGAATCCAGAAGTAACCCACCATGCACGCTCGTGCTGCAGCGGCCTTGCCGGACCGCCTGCTCGCGGATATTGGCTAAGGAGGTGAAGGATTTTTCGCATTGACTGAAACGCGAAATCACATATAATAACGCATCGAAACGTTTTTCGAGGGAGTTCTGGAAATGGCAGCAAAGGTCGAGGTTCTTCCCATTGGCGAGGCGGCCGAGTATCTGGGCGTCTCGCGGCGCAAGATTTGGCAGTTGGTCAAGCGGGGGGAGCTCCCCAGCCGACCCGATCCCCTCGATCGGAGGCGGAAGCTCGTGCGGGTGGAGGACTTAGATAAACTCCGGGAGGGATCCTATGTTCGCTACGATCGGCATCGCCAATCAGAAAGGAGGCGTCGGCAAGACAACAACAGCCGTTAATCTCTCGGCCTGTCTGGCCCGAATGGGACGACGGGTGCTGCTGGTGGACCTGGATGCGCAGGCGAACGCGACAAACCATGTGGGCGTGGAT
>BEHK01000144.1 GCA_002898775.1 bacterium HR08
CAATTCGCGCTCGCTCCATCCGCAGGAGGCCTCAATCTGAGCGACGATCATGCGAATCAGCTCCCGGATCAGCTCCTCCCTCCCCCCGCCCGCACGCGGCTCTTCGCCCTCCGGTCGCGCGGGCGAATCCTCCACCGCGACCCCAGCGGCCGCCGGAGTCACCGCTCCTCCGCCTCCCACAGAAGCCGGCGAAGCGCGCATCGGCTCCGCCGCGAGCCCCGGATTCGCCCGATCGCACAGGTCCGAACTCATCCACAAGGCCGCCACTTCCAGACATTCCTGAAACGAGGAGCCGATTTGCCGCTTCCGCAGCATCTCCGCCAAGAAGAGGAGCCGCTGATCGGATGGCAAATGTTCGAACTCCCGATCCAAGTGCCTGAGGTCCTGCAGCAGGGTCGTCGGATCCACGTGAGGGGAGAGTCGCGAGAGCTTTTCCCACAGACCTTCACCGCCGTGAGACATCATGCGCGTCATCCTTTCCCCTAACCGCTCATCGCACGGCTAGCCTTATAGTACAACCCTCCCAGCGACGTCAAGAAATGTCCCGAAAAAGTTGCTCGATCTCTCGACCGCGAGGTCCGTTTTTGACCGAAAGGCCGAAAATACGGCCCGCGCCGGTGAAAAATACGGCGATCGCCGTATGGCCCGCAGTCGCGCCATCGACTATCCTCAGCATCGCCACAGTTCATAGAGACCCTTTCGCTCCGTTGGAGCCGGCCTTCAACGGAGCTTTTTTCAATCGAGGGGGATCCGGGATACGCGCCGCGCGGCGGACGAAGATCGCTCATGCGCCGAAGACGCGCAAGGCCGTCTCGCGCAGGATCTTTCGCTTCGCCGCCTCGGAGATGGGGAGTTGCCGAAACGCCTCGACATTCGCCTTGATCCCCGGAACACCGGGCCCCGGCCAGTCCGATCCGAACATGGTCTTGTCGGCCAGTCGCTCAAGCTGCGGGAAATACGCGAGCAGATTCTGCGGAGGGATGCTCGAGATGTCCATGTAGACGTTCCGATGCCTCCGGAGCAGGAAGACACAGGTCGACATCCAGAGCGGACGACCGCCGTGCGCCAGAATGATCGTCAACTCGGGGAAATCCACGGCCACGTCATCCACATGCATCGGATCGCCGAACTTGTTGCGCGCGCCGGGGAAGATGGACGTCCCCGTATGGATCATCACCGGCATGTGGTATGCGATGGCCTTCGCGTAAATGACCTCCAGCGCCTTCAGGCCATTCAGGTACTCGTTCGGATAGACCAACTGATGGGGAGGATGCAGCTTGATCGCGCGAATCCCCAGATCGGCCAGCCGATCCATCTCCCCTGCCGGATCTTTGCAGAATCGGGGATGAACGGAGCCGAAGGGGATCAATCGGTCCGGATACCGGCGGGCATAGCGGGCCGAGAATTCGTTCACCTCCTCAGTGAACCCCATGATGTCCGGGCTCACGTAGTTGATGAGCCCGGCCTTCTCGACGCCCGCTTCATCCAGCAGGGCGATGAAGCGGTCGGGGTCGTCCATGAGACGCATCAGCTCCTCGAATTGCCGCGGGTCGCGCTTCATGCTCGCGGCCGCTTCCGGCCGAATCATCCGCCAGGGCATGATGTGCACGTGCACGTCAATGACCCCATACTCGCGTTCCATACCCTCCTCCGGAAAGAGACGTCCGACCTCGCCGAAGCTCACGCCCACAAGCGCACGGGCTGACCGAGTCCCTCCTGGCGAGCGCGCTCGAAGACGCGAGCGGCGACCGCCACATCCTCCAGGGCGATGCCCAGGGATTTGAAGAGCGTGATGTCCGAAGGCTGCGTTCGAGCCACGTAGCGTCCGACGACGACGTCTTTCAATTCATGGACGGCGTCCCACGCCAGGCGCCCGCGTTCGATCGCATGCAGGAACTCTCCACATTCCAGGCGCGCCTGCTCCTTCGAATCCACGACGATCGCGCACGCCCGTTGGATCACCTCCTCGTCGAATTCGCGACGAAGGAGCGCATTCCCGCCGATCGCGTTGATATGCACGCCCTGGGGCACCCAACGGCCATCGAAGACCGGTTCGCGCGCCGTCGTCGCCGTGACGAGGATATCGGCGTCGGCGACAACCCCTTCGGGCCGCTCCGCCGGGAGGACCTCCACGCCCAAGGCCGCCGCCATCTCTCGACAGAACGCTTCCCGTCGCTCGCGCGTGCGACTGTAGGCGAGGACGCGACGGATGGGCCTCACGGCGCAGATGGCCTGCACTTGACTGCGCGCCTGCCATCCGGTTCCGAAGATCCCGAGCGTCTGCGCGTCGGGCCGCGCCATATATCGGGTGGCGACACCGCTGGCGGCTCCCGTGCGCATCTGCCCGAGCCTATCCGCTTCAATCAACGCCATGAGCGATCCCGTCTCCGCGTCGTAGAGCAGGACGAGAAAACGCGCGCCTCCGGGAAAGGACGTATAGGCCTTGAACCCCAGGACGCCTCGCGTGAGCACAGCCGCGCTCATCAGATGCAAGGTCCCACGCGGGACGCGCAGCCGACGGCGCGGCTCGTTGATGGCCCGCCCCGCCGCCTGCTCGCGAAAGGCTTCCTCAACGGCCTCCAGCGCCAGCTCCATCGTCAGCACGCGTTCCACATCGGCTTCGGTCAGAAGCCACGCCATGTCTCCCCTCCTCACAGCGTCCTCGGGTCAGCTCCGCTCCTCGCGCGAGGGCTCATACGTCGCGAACGAGCTCTCGGTCTCCCACACGGTCACCCGCGCGACGGGGAAGCCCCGTTCGGCCGCCACGTCGAAGATGAGCTTGGCGAGCGCTTCGGCCGTCGGATTCGTGTCCAACACGAAGCAGGCGACGCCATGTTCCCGCAAGATCGGCAACAACGGATCGTCCTTGCACAAGACCATCTTGTGATCAATGTGCTCATCAATCCACGACTTCACGACCGCCTTGATCTCATCGAAGTCCACGACCATGTGACGATCGTCCAACCGCTCGGCGGCCAGTTCGACCTCCGCGCGGGCATTATGCCCGTGCAGATTGCGGCATTTCCCCGCGTAGTTCAAGAGCCGATGGCCGTAGCAGAAGAAGATCTCCTTCGTCGCCCTGAACATCTCTCCCCTCCTCGATGTCGCGCCCGGATCAAGGGCCGATGAGCCGGCCCCCGTCCACAACGAGCGTGTGTCCGGTGATGAAATCGCCCCCCTCGATCAGAAAGAGGACGGCGCGAACGACGTCCTCGGGTGATCCGAGCCGCTTGAGCGGCGTCCCCGCGATGATCGCTCGAATCTCGTCCTCGCCGTAGTCCTCCGGTAGAAGGACCGGACCGGGGGCGACGGCATTGACCAGGATCGTCGGCGCCAACGTCCGCGCCAAGACTTGCGTCAGCGCGATCAATCCCGCCTTCGAGACGCAATACGGGATGTAGCCCACGTACGGGCGAAATCCCGCCCAATCGGCGATGTTGATGATCTTCCCCCCGCCCTGCTCCCGCATGAAGCGCGCGGCACACTGCGCGCAGAAGAAGGGCGCCTTGAGATTCACGTCGAGATTGAGATCCCACTGCTCCTCGGTGACCGAGCCGAAGGGCGTTCGGAAGAAGACCGAGGCATTGTTCACCAGGATGTCGAGACGGCCGAGGGCTTCCGCCGCGCGTTCGATCAATCGTTCGATCTCCCGGACATTCGTCAAATCCGCCTGCAGCGCGAACGCACGAACACCCCGCGCCTCGATCTCGCGCGCGGTCTCGCGCGCAGCCTCTTCGGAGCGATGATAGTGGATGACGATGTCCGCCCCACGTTCAGCCAAGGCGAGCGCGATCGCACGCCCAATACGCTTGGCCGCTCCCGTGATCAAGACGCCTCGCCCTCTGAGCTCCACGCTCTTCGGCCCTCCGTGTCGAAATAGGCAAGATGATACGGACTCTCGGGACACCACGCAAGGCGATGCGCTCTTCTGCCGCCAGTGGCCGACGCTCACGCTCTCTGTGTCACAAGGGGCGTCGAGCCACATATGAACGAAAGCGCTCGTCGCGAGACGCTGCGCTCGGAAGCAGGCGATGCCCTGGAGGGCATCCTCTACATGAGCGCACCGGCTTGGATTGGCGCGCAGCTCGCCGTCGGCTCGATCTCAGCGCCTGAAGCATCGGCCTCGCGACCGGGCTCCCCTCCCAAGCCGTGAGATCGCCCGCCCCCCTCACGACGAGCGCTTCTCACGCCCTCGCTCGGAGCAGGGATCTCCGCGCTCTTTTTGGCTCGGAGCCGCAAGAGCTTCGGCATGTGGTGAGCGCTTCGACGAATGGGCTCACGCGCGGGATCTGAGCGATCCCCTTCCCATGAGGAGCAGCCAGGGTCGGATCGCGGCTTCCGCGATAATGCGCGTGCTCATCTTGGAGGCCCCGGCATTCCGCTCGGTGAAGATGATCGGGACCTCGATGATGCGGAACCCGCACCGATAAGCTCGGTACAGGGTCTCGATTTGAAACGCATACCCCTCGGATCGGATCGAGGGCAGGTCAATGGCTCGAAGCGCCTCGGCGCGCCAACAGCGGAAGCCACCGGTGGTATCGAATACCGGCAGGCGCGTGATCGTCCGGACATACGCGTTGGCGAAGACGCTCAAGATCAGGCGCGAGAGGGGCCAATGGACGACGTTCACGCGACCCCCCACGTATCGCGAACCGATGACCAGATCGGCCTCGTTCGCGGCGCGCAGCAGATCACCGATGTAGCGCGGATGGTGCGAGAGGTCGGCATCCATCTGAATCACGAACTGCGGTCCGCGCGCCAGCGCCCAGAGCATCCCCTCAGCGACCGAGCGCGCGAAACTCCGATGCCCTTGACGACGCAAGACATGCACTCGCGCGTCAGCCGCCGCGATTTCCTCCACGACCGCGGCCGTTCCATCAGGTGAATCATCGTCCACGACGACGATGCCTGCCTCAGGCGCGTGCGCGCGAAGCTCCGCGATGAGTCGCGCGATGTTCTCCCGCTCGTTGTACGTCGGAATGACGACCTGAACGGCCGGCGCTCCCATATCGCCGGAGAGCGTAATCGAAACGGTCCGCGGGCGTCAAACGCGTCACCAACTCTCGATCTCGAAAAGCGCACTCGGCCCCTCGGCAGGGGCAGCGAGATCGCGTATAATCCCCAGGTCATCGGCGAGGCGTATGCGCATCTTGTGGCCGACGGTGAATGCGCTCTTGAATCTGACGAGCGCGCTCCTTCTGACCGCCGGGTATCGCTTCATCCGAAGGCGGCGCGTGCGAGCCCATCGGGCGTGCATGCTCGGAGCGGTGACCAGTTCGGCGCTCTTCCTCCTCTCCTATGTGCTCTATCACACGTTTCACGGCACGACGCCCTTTCCCAAGGGCGGATTCATCCGCATCCTGTATTTCGCCATCTTGCTCTCGCACACGGTCTTGGCCCTGATCATTCTCCCATTGGTGCTTCTGACGCTCCTCCGCGCGCTGCGCGCGGAATACCCGCGACACCGACAGATCGCCCGATGGACACTCCCGCTCTGGCTCTACGTCTCAGTCACGGGCGTCGCGATCTACGTGATGCTCTATCACTGGTGAGCCTGCTCGCTGTCCTGACCCGCTTCCTCAAACCCCGAGGCCACTTCCCCTCGAGCGCCGATGGACGACGGTGAGCGCCGACAGGAACGCCAGGAGACTGAAGAGAAGCGTCATGCCGAGCGCGAGGGAGAAGCTCGGTGCCGCCAACGGCTCGTGGAGAAAGAGCAAGCGCTGTACACCGGCCGTGCCGTAGGTCAACGGGTTCACCCGCATGAGCCATGCCACCCAGGGCGAGGCCCCACTCATGGGAAAGAGCGCTCCGGAGACGAGCCACATGGGGATGAAGATCAAATTGACGATGGCATGGAACCCATGCGTCGAGTCCACGACCCACGCCAGGAGGAAGCCAAACGCCGTGAGGCCGAAGGCCAACAGGAAGAGAAAGGCCACCAAGCCGAGCACCCGCGCGGGGGTCAGCGGAATGCCGACCAGCGGCGCCAGCGGCAGCAGGATCACCCCCTGCAGAGCGGCCAGCGTCGTCCCC
>BEHK01000145.1 GCA_002898775.1 bacterium HR08
TCATATCCGCCCATCGTGACAGGATCGTGACAAAACAGGGGGGAATTGCATTAGAATTTTCGGCAGGAAGTGGCAGGTCGATCCGGGCCCGGTGGGGGGTTCCGGTGGCGGCCTGCCCGGCCGGGCGGATCCGCTTCACCTCCTGTATCAGGTTCCTCCCCCGCCTTCAGCGCATCGCCCAGATCAGCCAGTGCCCTCGACGGCGGATCAAAAACAGGTGCCCCTTGAGGGATTCCTGGGCGGCCACCCGGGGGTCGGCGCACGGACCCGGACAAACTTCGACCCACCACGTCCGTTTCATCACTTCATCCCCACACCCGTTGCGCAGCAGCTCCCCGTAGGGCGCTTCCATCCCCGGCCGCGGCTTCATCAGGGTCTCCGGCGAAACATCCGCGGACCACGCCGGCCGCCCCGGTGGCGGGAGCAGGGGCCAGAAGGCCGGGTCTGTGGCCTGTCGCTGGGCGATGGGGTCTTCCGAGCGCAGGGCCTGGAGCAGGGCCAGGATCTCCTCGGGGCGGGGTGGGGGGCTCTCCTCGAGGCCTTCCCCGTTGGGGCAGGCGGCGCTGTAGGTGAGCTGCACCGATGGCGCTGGGGGGATGGGGGGTCGATACACCGTCCCATCGAACCCCGGGGGAGGCGCCCAGGGGGTGGGGGAGGGGGGAGGGGGAAGCGTGGGGCGCAGCGCCCAGGTGGGGGAGGGCGGAGGGAGAGGGGTCTCCACCGCCGGAACCGTTGCCGAAGGGGTTACTGGGGCGGCTGGAGGGGGCGTGGTGCACGCAGCCAGCCCCAGTGCGAGTCCCCAGACCATCCCCCGGAGCGATGCCAGGTATCGCATCTTTCCCTCCTTCAGCACGGCAGAGTCACCTGAACTTCACAGGAGAAGCAACCCCGCTGAGCGGGGTCATATCCAAACCAGGCGAAAGTTGGGCGTGTGAGATCAATAATTGGGGTGGAATAGCGGAGACAGTCCGGCCACCCGCATCCAGCAGTGCAATATTGCACCTGATTCGGCCCGCAATCAACGATAGTAATCTGCCGGGCGGTTCCGGTGCACAGATCTTTGACCAGCACGGAATGACCGCAGGTAAGATAAACCTGATTTCGACAACCCCGGGAACAATCACAGCAGTTCCACGCACATGAGCCGCAGCGATCCATAGCGGGCCACGCCGCCTGAGCGGAGTTGACTGGGTCACATGTCCGACAACGCCCTGCGCCGGCAGCACAGTTGAACCATCGGGCATGGCCTTGATAGACATAGGTGCATGAACCCTGCGTCCGAATAATCCGCACAGCTCCCTGGGGATAGGAGCTCAAAGGTTCCCTCATGCTCCCTGGCATCCTTGCCACTCGCGTCGCATTCACGACATAGGGACCTAAGGATTCCCCGATGATATCAACGAAATCTCCTTCCCGGATATCGAGCTCAGCTTCTGGCAATGGATCCCCGCTGTGGAAATCTATCCGTTGAGGGAGAGATCGCCATAGAATTTCATATTCCTTCTCTTCTCCGTGACATTGCCCACCTCGAACCCTCCAGCAGGAATTGCTCGTCTCCACCCCAATCCCATGCACCCGCGTCAGATTGGCCCAGAGTCGGAGCGCTCTTCGTGTTGAAGTTCCGGTCCCTCCCCACCCCCGCACCATGATTTCGTCGCCAATTTGGAGGGCATCCAGCTCTCGCTCCCCTCCTTTCCAGACCGTAGTGAAGGTGTCAACAATGATCTGCCACAACTTGTCCGCATGGGCAAGGATCAGCCGATCTGCCTGGCGCTCCACCAAGATTCCGGTCAGGACTTCCACAGCCCCTGCAGGAGAGTGGCGCTCAATGGGTGAGGAGGCGAACCTGCTGAATCCTCGCCAGACGATCCATCCGCCGAGGGCCCCGGCCATCTGCTGCAGCAGCCGCCGCCTTCCCCAATCCACGCCGAGCACCGGCCCGCCGAAGCGGGCCACGGTCCGGGCCACCCGCAGGGCTCGCGCCGGGCCCAGGAGCTGGAGCAACCGCATCCGCATCGCCAGGCCCGTGAGGACCCGGACGCGCTCTCCCTCGATTTCGAGGAGCATCGGCTCTTAGCGCCCGGGGTCAGGTTTTTATGGGAAGACGAGGGCGATCAGCCATCGTCCGGCCCGTCGCAGCAAATATACATCCACGTCCAGGGAAATCGGCCGCCTCGGGTTGGCACATGGACCGGCGCAGCGCACCACCCACCACAGCCGATCGACCAGCTCCGGTCCGCACATGTTCGCGAGGAGGTCCGCATAAGGAGATTGCCGCGCCGGCCGGGGCGCTGCCAGTTCCTCCTACGGGATCGGGGTGGGGGTAACATCCGGCGCGGGCGGGGGCATCTCGCCCAGATCCGGCCAGTGGGCGGGGTCACTGAGCCGTCGCCGCGTCTCGGGATCGCCGGCGAAGTAAGCCTGCACCAGCGCCTGGGCCTCCTCGGGGGTAGGCTGGGCGGCCTCCACGCCCTGGAGGTTGGGGCACAGTTGACGGCCGGCGATCACCACCCCGGTGGCCCGGGGTTGGGGGGAGGGATAGAGCTGGGGCGGGAAGGTGGGCGTCGCCCCCGGGGGGAGGGTGGGGGAGGGACGTGGAGAGGGCGACGCCTCGAGGGGAGGCGTGGCCGGATGGGTGGCTGTCACCTTCAGCGTGGGGGTTGCGGGGGAGGGGGCGGAGAGGGGCGTCCCGCAACCCCCGATCCCCAACAGCCCGAGAAGGCCCAGGATCCTCAGGATCTCTCGCCGCATTGTGGGTTGGTTTCCTCCTTAAGGGCATTGGGCGAGCCCGCGCACTTCGCAGGCGAAGCAGCCCCGCTGAGCGGGATCGTAGAAATCGGCGAAGGTGGGCTGGATCAGATCGATGACGGGCGCCGGACCACTCCTGCAGTCCGAGCAGATTCGCGAGCACAGTTCCGGGGAGCGGGGAGCAGCCGCCCTGATTGGCTTCTGGCCACGGCCCCCTACTCCCGATCCTCCCGATCAGGGCGGGGAGGAGCGAACCCCCGGGCGGAAATCGAAGACCCCGTCCCAGTCGATCCGGCCGTAAAAGCCCAGCGAGGCGGGGGCCCCGGCCACCATCTGGGGAAGGGCGAGCCGTTCCCCCACCAGCTTTCCGCAGGATCCATCTGCCGCCAGCAGCCAGAGGGCGGCCTGATCATCCTGGAGGCCTGCGCTGAGCACGAATGCTCCGGAGTCGGCCCAGCGAGGTCCCTCCATCCGCAGGCCGTGGGGGGCCGGCAGGATCCGCGGCGGCCCCTCCTCCGGGCCCAGGATCCCGATCCGCCGCTGGGCCAGGGCGGCCAGGTCTCCGGCCTCTCCGGCATCCGGGGCGGTCACGAAGGCCAGACGGCGACCATCCGGCGACCATCGGGGGGCAAGTCCCACCCGATCGGGGGGGAGCAGGGAGCGCTGCTCCCCGGTCGTCAGATCCACCCGGATGAGGGATTTGTGGTGCCACGTCTCCCGACCGCCGCCGGCCATCACGACCACCACGGGGGTGCCCGGCTGGGGAGCGATGGCCGCCGGCCAGGGCAGAACGGGATCCGCCACCCTCCGGGGCGAGGCATCGCCTGCGGCGGGGATGGCCAGTAGCTCCAGGCCGTCGGCCGCCAGGGACATGGAGCGATGGAGGCCGTGCCAGAACAGCAGCCATTGCCCATCCCCGGACCACCCGGCCAGCCACGCCTGATCCTGAGCGCTGTTCGGGAACGCCCAGACTCGGCGCAGGGTTCCGGCACGGTCGACCCAGGCCAGGCCCTGCTCGACGATCTGCCCGGGGGAGGAGCCGAGGCGCTCGTAGGAAAAGGCGAGGCGAGCGCCATCGGGCGACCAGGCCAGCGGCACGGGGGCGGCGGGGTCCAGATGGGTCCCCTTCTCCCAGGATCGCAGGAGCCGGGCGGGTCCGGCGGCGGGCTCCAGGATCCACAGCCCCTGGTCATCGGCGTAGGCCAGGGTTGTTCCGGAAGGTGCCCACGCGGCCGCCCGAACCCCTCCTGGAAGCGGCAGGGCGGTGGCGTCCTCCACCTTCAGCAGGACCGCCGGGGCTTCTCCCTTCCAGGCCAGGATCCACGTGCCATCGGGGGAGAGGGAGAGGCGGGTATAGCCTTCCGCCGGCGTTCGCGGTCGTTCCTCTCCTCCGGGCAGGTCTTTCCGAATCACTGCTCCGTCTCGGAGAAAGACCAGCCGTCCTGGCGGGAGGGTGGCGCAGGGCGCGATCGGCGCCGGGGAAGGGGAGACGGTGAGGGCAAGCGAAGCCGTGGGAGCGAGAGGATGGGCCGTTGGAGCCGGCGTGGCGGTGGCCCCCCCGGGCGCCCCCTCCGGCTGTCCGCAGCTGGCCAGGATCCCCAGGAGCCCCAGGATCCCCGTCCGAATCATCCATTGCCGAAGCTTATGCCCTCGTCCCATCATTATCCCCCTCGCGATGAGAGCTCAAGGGTCCAGATGCGCGTGGCGTGGATAGCGGTTCCTCGTCAAGCAGCGTCTTCACATCCATCAGGATGTGCAAGCGCTGATCATCAGCGGATTGCAGATCGATCGTCCATGGCATGCAGGACAGCACCTGGCCATAGAGATTAACAAGGTTCAGCCATATCCGGGTGGCAAGCAACCGATTCTCAGCGATCAACCATCCGCGACCAAACAGAAAATCACCCGGCTGTAGAAGTGCTTCGCCTCCTTCCTCTCCTTTCCATATAGATGTATTTGGATCGATACGCAGAATCCAGAAAGCCCCCTTACTCTCAACACGCCAGCCTTCCTGAGTTCGCTCCCGCACCCATCCCTGGATGAAAAGATCTGTCGGGACAAGGGGTTCGATAGGGGGAGCTCCTGCAGACGAGTGGATCCCGCTGGCGCATGTGGCTTGGAAGCGAACCGTCATCGGGATGGTTCCCAGGGCTAGATCCGCGATGGCGGAAAACGCTGCGGGAGTGAGATCGGTGATCGCCGGCTCATAACCTACAATGCCCCCAGGAGGGCAACGTTCGGGCGCGGAACAGTAATTGCGCATATTAGGCCCGCAATCCGCTACGGTGACGCCGATGCTAGCTCCATTGCAACGATTGGTCACATACATTGTGGAACCGCACTGACGGGCCAACAAGCTTTGTCCACAACCGCTATAGTCACACAGGGAATATGTAGTAACGATTGGCCAAGTAGCTTGGTAGGCAGTGTTGTTCCAGGTCCCACATTTCCCGCAGCCGTTGCAGGCGCTTTGATAAGATCCACGTCCATTCCAAGAATACCAGCACAGGGCAGCAGGTTCGGATTTTCGAGTTGAAACGATTTGGAAGTACCCTTTTGTTTTCGGGGCAGAGGTTCGATCGGCCTGGAAGATGGATTCAGATTTCAGTCCTCGGACGGTAATCCATCCGGCCAGGGCACCCAGGGCCCGACGGAGGAAGTCGCGCCGCCCCCAATCCACCCCCAGCACCGGCCCGCCGAAGCGGGCCACGGCCTGGGCCACCCGCAGGGCTCGCGCCGGGCCCAGGAGCTGGAGCAACCGCATCCGCATCGCCAGGCCTGTGAAGACCCGGATGCGCTCCCCCTCGATCTCCAGGAGCATCGGCTCCCAGCGCCAGCCTGGTTTCGCCCGGTTCAGCATCGCCTGCACCTCGGGCTCCCGTAGCGAGCGCACCCCCAGCCGCCCGGCGCTTAAGGCCTCCACCTCTCGCGCCAGGGCCGCGCACACTGAACACCCGCTGTCGTATAAGAGATAGCGCTCGGTCATGGCCTCACCTCCAAAGAGCAAAGACTTCACCCTTCATTTTAGCGCCATCGTCCTCCTCGCGCTTCCTTATTTTTTGATGAAAAAGCCCTCTGGCCTTCCTCATTTTTTGAGGAACCCCTCGTCGATCGAATCCTCGCCGAGGGGAGGCGGGTCTTCGAGCTCCAGGAGGGGGGCGATGTGGGGATCATCGAGGCGACCGAGGCGCACCCACCGGCGGAGGGCGACGCGGTCGGGGAGGTCCAGACGGTGCAGGATCTGGCGGAGATGGGTGCGGATGGAGGTGGGGCGCCGGTGG
>BEHK01000146.1 GCA_002898775.1 bacterium HR08
CTTATCGTAGTAAAAAATCGAATAGCCATCGCCGTAGCATGTGCACACGCAATTTTCCCTCGTCTCACCATCCCTGCAGGTTCTCGGTACATAGTGCCGAATATCGCTACAGTCGTAGTATGCAAAGTCCAGCTCACAATTCCCCGGTTCTCCCCTCACATCACAGTACTCGACTCTCTTACAGCTTGCCAGAATCCGATCCATGACGAGCACGCTGAAGAGAAATAGCACGCAGGCTTTCATCATCTCACCCCCTTGCTGAGAGCGTCCGACTCAATCATTTCTCAAGAGCCTTTCCACGACGCCTTCGATCCCTTGCTCTCGATACAGGCTCAGGAGTCGTTGTCGGGACATTCGAGCTCCCTGTCTGAGCCAAGCCTTCAACCGCGGAATCTCTTGTGGGGGGCTGAGGCTTGTCTCCGCCTCCTCCAACTGCTCAAGGGACTCCTCCTCGCTTCCGCGCAGAAGCTTGTTGGCGACCGCCGCGCTGCCCTGCTCCCGATAGATCTGCAACAACCATCGCCGGTATGCTTCACCTCCCCGCCTCACCAGAGCGATTCGCCTGGAAGCGTCGGAGCGATCCGGTCCCGCGCTCGTGCGATCGGCGAACTCCACGTAATCCACAGAGACCCGAACCCTCGTGAGGAATTTCTTTCCTCCTTCCACCAGATGAGGCCCTAAGGACTCAAACGAGATGGTGGCTCCAGGCGCCAGAAACCGCCCGTCCTCATCGAAGCGCGTGTCGCTGGATTGAAAGACCTGCTCGGCATCCTCCGAGACTCCATCGGACCAAACGATCGTCCAAACGATCGCCACCGCGGTGATCTCTTTGTTGGTGTTGTTCCGCACCCGGCACCAGTATCTTTCCAAACGCTGCGGAGCTCCCTCGGCCCCCACTTCGACGACCTCTACCAGCGGAACGCCCTGCTCCGACACAAGGTGAATAGCCTCCGTCGGATAGCGGCTGACTTTCGGAGCCTGAGGCGTTTGATTCCTCCCTCCATAGAGCCCGATCCCGGCGAGCCCAAGGGCAAGGACACCAAAGACCTGCTTCTTTCTCAAGACGCCCCATCGTCCAAGGGATGAAACGCTGCTTCTCATGGTGCCTCCTCCGTACTGGCTTTTCCCGCGAAAGTATACTGTCTGTCTGTCTGTCTGTCTGTCTGTCAAGCCCCTTTTTTGGATTCTCCGGTGGGGTCCCGCGCGAGCGGACCAGCCCGCACATGGAAGGCAAAAGCAGGGCCATCCTCCTGCGTCTCCTCGGGCGGTAGCGTCGTCGGCCTCTCCCCCACCGAGCCGTCCAACGCGAGCAACGGCTCGTGCTCCCGCTTTGCGGGAGCCCCTTCCCGGCGCGTGACGATGAGCTTGTCGAGATTGAAGCCATCGGATGGAGCACCCTCAGCGTAGCCGAGACCGACTCGGCCCGCTGAAGGCTTTCCCCTCTCGCTCGTTCGTCCTCACCGGGCGGGCGTGAGAACTCGGCCGGGCCGCTTCCCCGTGATCTTCCCTTCGTCCACGACGAATTCGCCGTTGACCAAGACGTAGAGGATGCCATCGGCGTATTGGTGCGGCTCCGTGTACGTCGCGCGGTCGGCGATCTTCTCCGGATCGAAGATGGTGATGTCCGCCCAATATCCTTCGCGCAGCAGGCCGCGATCGCGCAGCCCTATGATCTGCGCCGGCAAGGACGTCATCGAGCGAATGGCGAAGGGTAAGGAGATCACCCCGCGTTCGAAGACATAACGTCGAATCTTCCGAGGGAAGGTGCCATAGTAGCGCGGATGCGGAATCCCTTCGCCGAAGGCGACCGTGCCGGCGTCGCTGCAGGTCGCCGTGAACTCCTGTCGCATAATGTGCTCGATGTCCAGCTCCGAGAGCGAGAATCCCCGCATGCGCGCTCCGCCCGGGCGATCCAGGCCGTTCAGCTGCATCCACAGGGCCGCGTCCACCGGGTCCTCGCCGCGCCGTCGCGCGATCTCGGCGAGCGATTTCCCGATCAGCTCCGGATCCGGGAACTCGTAGACGAGGATGCGTTCCGGTCCGCCGCGCCGATCAATCTCATGGGCGATGTCCAGACGAATCTTCTCCCGCAGCGTTGGATCGGCCAATCGCCGTCGCAGGTTCTCCTTCATCCGCGCGAAGGCTCCCGTTCGGTCCCGCGCGAGCTGCCCCAATTGTCCGCCCACTTCGACGCCCTCCTCGGCGAGCGCCCACAAGGGGATGAGAACGGTTTGTCCATCCGTTCCTGTCGTGTCATAGGGGTATTGATCGGCGTAGACCGGCAGGCCGCGCTCTCGCGCCTCGGCGATCAATCGTACGGCCGCATAGCTGCTCCCCCAGTAAGACGCCCCTTTCGCCTTCAGGTGCGATGCGACGGCCACGACGCCCGATCGGGCGCTGATCTCGATCGTCTCCTTCACCGCCTGCAGCAGATCCACCGATGGTGTCGGATCGGATGCGTTCTTCCACATCGGATCGCGCCCTTCGCTGCGCTGATGCGCGATATAGAACCCGCCATAGGCGGCGACGACCTTCGCCAGTTCGATCAACTCCTCGGTCGTGCTCCAGCGGCCGGGCACATACTCCAGTCCGGCGCTCAAGCCAAAGGCGCCCTCCTCCAATCCCTGCCGCACGAGCGCCTTCATCCGTTCGATCTCCTCCGGCGTGGCGGGCCGACGGATGTCCTCCCCCATGACGAGACGGCGCACCGTCCCATGTCCGACCAGCAGGATGACGTTCGTGCCGATCCCTTGCCGCTCGTAGAGCGCTTTCTGCTCGGCGATGGGCCACGGCGAGCGTCCATCCTGATTGACGACGACCGTCGTCACCCCTTGCGTGATCATATTCGGATTCGCATTGGTGCGCGGCGAGCCCAACCCCTCATCCGCGTGCGAGTGCACGTCAATGAATCCGGGCACGACATACAACCCACGCGCATCAATGACGCGGGTGGCCGTCGCGCCCTCCAATCGCCCGATGGCCACGATGCGCCCGTCTTTGATGGCGACATCGGCGGAAAACCAGGGATTCCCCGTCCCATCGATGACCCGCCCTCCGCGAATGAGGACGTCATAGGTAGGCATCTGCCCAGGAGTTCGCCCGATCGAAATGGAGAGGAAAAGACTCGTGAAGATGATCATCCGCCGCATCATCCCCCCTCCTCGCATGAGATCCAAGTCGAGCGGGAACATAGCAGAAGAGGCCGCGCGCTGTCCAGAGATCCACCGACTCCACTCCGGCGTCCGCGCGCGGGCTCGCGGCAGAATGGAGAAGGCTCCTCGTCCGGCTTCACCTATGAGGCGCCGATTGATGAGCCACATTTGGCGATCCTGTGCCGACTGCTTGTGGAGGTGCGGGGAGTGCGCTCATGTCGCCTGGGCGTTTGCGTTCTGCCTTGACATCCGCCCGATCTCATCGCATACTGAACCTTCGCATCTTTTGCGATCGAGGGCGGCATGATGAAGGAGGTGGCCATCAAGCGAACAATGGCGAGGGCTTCTCGGACGACGTGGCCCCTTCGCCCACACCTCTTCTTCCCGGCCCTGTTTCGCTTTCGTCCGCCGCGAGCGGACGAGCGCGGCTGATTCCCCTTCGATAACGACATCCCCCATCGGTTGAATCCGACGATCTCCCGCGAGGGGGCGTCGAGACATTCCATTTCAAGGAGGCGGAGCGATGGCCGTTCAACTGAAACTCGTCAATTGGGAGGCGAAGAAGGAACGGACGCTGGTGCGCGTTGGTGACCGGATTATCGGCGGCGAGAAATTCGTCGTCATCGCCGGGCCATGCGCCGTGGAGAATCGGGAGATGATGTTGGACGTCGCCGAGCGCGTCAAACGCATGGGCGTCACGATGTTGCGGGGCGGGGCGTTCAAGCCCCGCACCTCGCCCTACAGCTTCCAAGGACTTGGGGAAGAGGGATTGAAGATTCTGGCCGAAGCGCGCCAGCGGACGGGGCTGCCGGTGGTGACCGAAGTCCTCTCGCCGGAACATGTGGAGCTGGTCGCCGCCTATGCCGATATGCTGCAGATCGGCGCGCGCAACATGCAGAACTTCGAGCTGCTCAAGGCCGTGGGCGAACAGCGCAAGCCCGTCCTTCTGAAGCGGGGGATGGCCGCCACGCTCGAGGAATTCCTGGCCGCGGCCGAATACATCCTCGTGCGCGGCAATGAGAACGTCGTCCTCTGCGAGCGGGGGATTCGCACGTTCTCGGATCACTCCCGCTTCACGCTCGACCTCAGTCTGATTCCCGTCCTCAAGGCGAAGACGCACTTGCCCATCATTGTGGACCCGAGCCATGGCACGGGCAATCGGCAGCACGTGGCGGCGATGGCGTTGGCGGCGATCGCGGCCGGAGCCGACGGGATCATCGTCGAGGTCCATCCGGAGCCGGAGAAGGCGCTCTCGGACGGCCCGCAGAGCCTGTATTTCGAGCAGTTGGAGAGGCTCATGCGCGATCTGGAGGTGATCGCTCCGGTCGTCGGGCGGCAACTCGACCTCTCGTACAAACCGGTTGTACCGGCCGCGTGGGTGAAGGTCTCGCCGCTGCGGGTCGCCTATCAGGGCGAGCCGGGCGCCTTCAGCGAGAAGGCCGTCTTCCAGTACTTCGGCGAGAACGCGCGGCCCGTCCCGCAGGCGACATTCCGCGAGGTCTTCGAAGCCGTCGCGCAACGCCGCGTCCACTACGGCGTCGTCCCCATTGAGAACTCTTTGACCGGGAGCATCCACGAGAACTACGATCTGCTCCTGGAGTATGACGTGGCCATCGTGGGTGAGCTGAAGCTTCGGATCATCCACAATCTCATCGCGCATGAGGGCGTGCGGCTCGAAGAGATCCGCCGCGTGTACGTGCATCCACAGGCGATGGCGCAATGTCATCTCTTCCTCGCGGCGCATCCGGAATGGGCGATTCATCAGGTCCCGGATACGGCCGGCGCAGTCAAGTACATCAAAGAGAACGGCCTGCGCGATGCGGCGGCTATCGCCAGCCTCGATGCGGCCAAGCGCTTCGGCATGGCCGTGCTCGTGGAGAGCATCGAGTCGGATCCGCGCAATTACACGCGCTTTCTGGTCATCTCCGCCGAGCATGTGATCACCGAGCAGGCGAACAAGACCTCGCTCATCTACAGCACGCCGAATGTGCCGGGGGCGTTGCTGCGCACGCTCAAAGTCTTCGCCGATCGGAATATCAATCTCGTGAAGCTCGAATCCCGACCGATCGCCGGTCGCCCCTGGGAGTACGTGTTCTACGTGGACCTGGAGGGGAGTCTCGAAGACCCGACGATCGCGGCGGCGATCGAGGACGTGCGTCAGATGACGGATTTCCTGAAGATCCTCGGCTCCTACCCGGCCTCGCCCTAGCTTGACAGCAGCCGGCGATCGTTGGTTGAATGTTCTCGCCATCCTGGGCTGAGCAGAGGAGGCGAGCGCTATGGATGAGCATCCGCTCATCTACGATTGGAACCGCGTGGGGGGAGATGTCCCGACCCTGCGGGAGATCGAGTTCGATGACGAGACGCTGCGCGATGGCCTGCAGTCGCCATCGGTGACCAATCCCACCATTGAGGAGAAGATCGAGATCCTGCACCTGATGGCGAGCCTGGGGATCGAGTCGGCGGATCTGGGGCTGCCGGGCGCTGGGCCGCACGCCGTTGAGACGGTGACGCGATTGGCGAAGGAGATTGTGGACTCCCGCCTCCCGATCCGCCCCAACTGCGCCGCGCGCACGGTGCGCGCCGATATTGAGCCGGTCATTGACATCTCGGAGAAAGTGGGCCTTCCCATCGAGTGTTGCACCTTCATCGGGTCGAGTCCGATTCGGCAGTATGCGGAGGATTGGACGCTCGACCTGATGCTGCGCGCGACTGAGGAGGCCGTCACCTTCGCCGTTCGTCATGGACTGCCGGTCATGTATGTCACCGAGGATACGACGCGAGCGCATCCGGAGACGCTCCGCAAGCTCTACCGGACGGCCATCGAGTGCGGCGCGCGCCGGATCTGCGTGG
>BEHK01000147.1 GCA_002898775.1 bacterium HR08
TCCGTTTCCGGAGCTGATTCGGGCAGTTGTGCGGATCAAGAAATGCGCAGCTCGGGTCAATGCTGAGTTGGGGCTTTTGGAAGAGTCGGTCGCGCGCGCGATCATGGCCGCGGCCGACGAAGCGCTCGCCGGACGCTTCGACGATCACTTCGTCGTGGACGTCTTCAACTCCGGCGCCGGTGTGTCCTTCCACATGAACGTGAACGAGGTGTTGGCGAATCGCGCGAACGAGATACTCGGCGGGCGCCGAGGGGAGTACGAACCCGTGCATCCGCATGATCATGTGAATCGGGGGCAATCCACCAATGACGTCATGCCGACGGCGATGCGTTTGGCGGCGCTGGAGGTCGCGCGTTCGTTGCTCGGCGGCATGGAGGAATTGGCGCGAGCGCTTCGCCGGAAGGGGGAGGAATTTCGTGATGTCGTGAAAGCCGGGCGCACGCATCTGCAGGATGCCGTTCCGGTGCGTCTCGGTCAGGAATTCCATGCCTACGCGCATATCGTCCAGGAGCACGAGCGACGCGTGCGGCGGGCCGTCGAGGAGCTGCGCGTTCTCGGCCTCGGCGGCACGGCTGTCGGGACGGGATTGAACGCGCATCCGGCCTTTCGCTTCCGCGTCATCGAGGAATTGGCGCGGGAGACAGGGGAAGAGCTGATCCCGGCCGAGAACTTGATGGCGGCCATGCAGAGTCTGGCGCCGTTTGTGGCCTTCTCCGGGGCGATGAAGAGCCTCGCCGTAGACCTGATCAAGCTCTGCGACGATCTGCGGCTGATGGCTTCGGGGCCGGTCGCCGGATTGGCCGAGATCGAGCTGCCGGCGCTTCAGCCCGGCTCTTCGATCATGCCGGGCAAGGTCAATCCCGTTATGCCCGAGATGCTGACGATGGTATGTTTTCAGGTCATCGGCAACGATACGACCATCGCGTTGGCGGCGGCTCATGGGGAATTCGAGCTGAACGTCATGATGCCGGTGATCGCTTTCGACCTGCTCCTCTCGGCGAAGCTGCTGACCAATGCGCTGCGCGTCTTCACCGAGCGCGCGATCGTGGGGATTCGCGCCAATGCCGAGCGGTGTCGGTACTATGCCGAGAGCAGTCCGGCCCTGGTGACGGCGCTTGTGCCGTATATCGGCTATGAGCGCGCCGCCGAAGTGGTGCGCGAGCTTCTGGCGACGCGGCGGACCATTCGGGAGATCGTTCGGGAGCGGGGCTGGATGAGCGAGGAGGACCTCGATCGCGCGCTCGACATCGAAGCGATGACGCGAGGGGGGCTCCTCGCTGGGGAGGCGGAACGATCGTCCTGATGGCCGCGCCAAGAGCGAGCCGTTCGTCGCCTATCGTTCCGGTCGCATGTGGGGGAAGAGGATGACGTCGCGGATCGAGCGCTGATTCGTCAGCAGCATCACGAGCCGATCAATGCCGATTCCCTCGCCGGCTGTGGGCGGCATCCCGTAGCCGAGCGCGCGAATGAAATCTTCGTCCATGACCATGGCCTCTTCATCGCCGCGCTCGCGCAGGCGCATCTGTTGTTCGAATCGGCGATACTGTTCGACCGGATCGTTCAACTCGCAGAACGCATTAGCGATCTCCAGCCCGCCGATGTAGAGCTCGAACCGATGCACGATGTTCGGGTCCTCTTCGCTCTGCTTGGCCAGCGGGCTCAGCTCCGTCGGATAGCCGAGGATGAAGGTCGGCTGGATGAGTTTCTCCTCGGCGACGTACTCGAAGAGTTTGCCGAGCATCTGCCCATGGCTCCAACGGGGGTCATAGCGCCCGCCCACGGCCTGGAGCCATTCGGGCAATCGTCCAGGGGCGTCCAGATCTTCCGGCGCGGGTGCCGGCGTCGTGTCGGGCCAGTACTGAAGGATCGCCTCTTTCACGGTGAGGCGGCGCCACGGACGCGTGAAGTCAATTCGGTGTTCCCCGTACTCGATGACGAGCGAGCCGCACACGGTGCGCACCACATGAGTGATCAGCTCCTCGGTCAGCTCCATGAGGTCGTGATAGTCGCTGTAGGCCTCGTAGAACTCGAGCATCGTGAATTCGGGATTGTGCTTGGTGGAGAGGCCCTCATTTCGGAAATTCCGATTCAGCTCGTAGACCTTCTCGAAGCCGCCGACGATCAACCGCTTCAGGTAGAGCTCCGGGGCGATGCGCGCGTAGAGGTCGATGTCGAGGGCGTTGTGGTGCGTGATGAAGGGGCGGGCCGCCGCTCCCGTCGCCAGCGGGGTGAGCATCGGTGTCTCCACCTCGATGTAGCCGCGCTCGTCGAAGAAGCGCCGAATCTCTCGGATGATCTGCGCGCGCCGCACGAAGACCTCGCGCGAGGAGCGATTCGCGAGCAGGTCGAGATACCGCTGCCGGTAGCGCGTCTCGATGTCCTGCAGACCGTGCCATTTCTCCGGCAGAGGGAGGAAGGCTTTCGCCAGGAAGTGGAGCCGCTCGACGTGCACGGTCAACTCGCCGGTGCGCGTCACGAACAGATACCCCTCGACGCCGATGAAATCGCCGAGATCCAGATGGTTGTACAACCGCCATTCCCGCTCGCTCACCTCGTTGCTTCGGATATAGATTTGCAGTCGCTCCTCGCCGTCCGAGAGATGGGCGAAGGCCGCGCGTCCCATCAAGCGCGTCGTCATCATCCGACCGGCGATGCGCACGGCGATCTGTCGCAGCTCGGCGTTGACGCGCTCCAATTCCTCGGGCGGTTTCGCTCCCGCGTAGTGGCCGTAAGCCCGAACGATCTCGGTGATCGTATGCGTGCGCGCGAACTTATGCGGATAGGGTTCGAATCCCAGGGCGCAGATCGCTTCGAAGTTCTTCCGCCGTTGGCGGATCAACTCGTTCTCCTCGCCGAAGATGCCCCTGCTCATGTCGGTCGTGCCTCCTCTGCTGCGATTCGTGACGTGATGATGCTAGTGGGGGAACGAGGGGCCGGTCAAGAACGCCTCACTCCCGCTCGATCCAGGTCCAGAGCGGACGCGACAGCAGCCGGTATTTCTCGCGCAGCCGCCGCACGCGGTCCGCGTACTCGTGCTTCGGGAATTCTCCGGCCCGCCGCCGATCGCGCAGCCGCCGCAGCTCGTAACAATAGAGGTCATTGAGCTGCTCGCGCACCAGCTCCGGCGGCGTCTCCGCCGTCGGGAGCATGCCGAAGCGCTTCAGCTCGTCCAGGACATCGGCTCGATAGCGCGTCATCGCCTCGAAAATATAGCATGAGATCGTCGGGCGCGCGCCCCCGGCGCGAGATCGAACGGCGAGACGTCGCGTCTCGCGAGAGCGATGTTGACCCACGTCGGTAGCAGTGGTATTTTTGCCCCTTTGGGAAGCGAGAAGGAGAGAGGCGCTATGGGCTTTTGGCGAAAGGAAGGCGGGGAGATCGCGCGTCTCTTCCCTTCGGGGTCGGAGACCGCTGAGCCGAGGCCGGAGCACGAAGAGGAGACGGGGCTTCTGCAGCGGTTCAAGCGCGCCATCGCGCGGACTCGTCAGACACTGCTCGAGCGGTTTCACGATCTGACGCTGGGGGAGCGCGAGCTTGATCCGGCCGTGCTCGAGGAGCTGGAAGAGACGCTCATCGCCACCGATATGGGGCCGCGCACGGTGATGGAGATGTTGGAGCGAGCGCGTCAGGCGCTCGATCGGGAGGCCTTGCGAGACCTGCAGGCCCTGAGGGCCTTCATTCAATCGGAGCTGCTCGCCATTTTGAGCCGCACCTCTGGCGATCAACGCTTGTTGACCGAGGAGCGCCTTCGGCGCGCGAGCGTGCGCCCGTATGTGATCCTGGTGATCGGCGTCAACGGGACGGGGAAGACGACGACCATCGGCAAGCTCGCGCATCGGTTGAAGCGTCAAGGGTTCTCCGTCCTGCTCTGCGGGGCCGATACGTTCCGCGCGGCGGCGGCCGATCAGTTGGGGATTTGGGCCGAGCGCGCGGGGGTTCCGCTGATCGGGCAGCAGCCGGGAGCGGATCCCGCCGCGGTGCTCTTCGACGCCTTGCGATCGGCCAAGGCGCGTCGGATGGACGTCGTGATCGCGGATACGGCCGGACGGTTGCACACCAAGATCAATCTCATGCAGGAGCTGCAGAAGATGTGCCGCGTCGCCGCGCGCGAGGTCGAAGGAGCTCCGCATGAGGTTCTGCTGGTGCTGGATGCCGTGACCGGGCAAAATGGCTTGGAACAAGCGCGGCGTTTCCTGGAGGCCGTTCGCGTCACCGGCCTGATCCTGACCAAGCTCGACGGAACGGCCAAGGGGGGGATCGTCATCGCCATCGCCAAGGAGTTGGGACTGCCCATTCACTACGTGGGCGTCGGAGAGCAATTGGACGATCTCATCGAGTTCTCCCCCGAAGCGTATGTGCGCAGTCTCTTCGAAGCGTGAGTCAGGTGGCGCGCTCGCAGAAGCGGGCTCGCGCGTCCTCGGTCGACCTTAGAAGAGTCGTCCCGTCATTGGTCCCGAGCTCTCCCCACGACGGAGCCGGTTCACGAGCACATGCGCCTGGCGCGTCGGCTCCGGTTGGCGATGTCCGGCCACGCAGCGCAGGACCAGGGCGATCGCGCTCTCCAGATCAATCTTGTGACCCGGAGAGACGAAGATCGGGCTCGTGCGATCTTTCGTCCGCAGGGCGACGCCGACGATCTCACCGTGATCTCGCAGAGGAGAAAAGCTGCCGGCCTCTGGAGCGGGCTCCTCGTAGGTGCCGACGAGCACGCTCTTGGCGCATCCGACCGTGGGGAGGTCGAGCAGAAGTCCCAGGTGACACGCCAAGCCCATGCGCCGCGGGTGCGCCAGACCCTGGCCATCCAGGAGCACCGCATCGGGCCAGCGCGTGACTTTCTCGAACGCTCGCAACACGGCCGGCGCTTCTCGAAACGAGAGCAGACCCGGGATGTAGGGGAAGCGCGTCACCGCCGTCACCGCCGCTTCCTCGACGAGCCCCAGCTCGGGCAACTCCAGCACCACGACGGCGGCGAAGATCGTATCCGAGCCTTTGTCGAAGGAGACGTCCGCGCCCGCGACCCATCGCACGCGATCTACCGCCAGTGGCGTGAACCGCAGGTGCTCGCGCAGCCGATTTTGAATCCGCATGGCGTCCTGCGGCGAGACGTCCCAGGGATGCAGATTCTTGATCTTCATCGTTCCGACCTCTCGCGGGATGGCGCTTCGCCCTTCACCGCCTCGTTCGGGGTCGCCTCCACGGCGGGCGGATCAGCCGCTGGCGCGGCGGCGATCTTCGCCGGCCGCAGGATCGAGAGGAGGATGGAGAAAGCCAGGATGCCCGCGACGACGCCAAGGGCGAGCCCGATGGGAATCTTATAGACGTCCGAGAGGAGCATCTTCACCCCGACGAAGACGAGGATGACCGAAAGGCCATAGTGCAGGTAGTGGAAGATGCGCATGAGGCCGGCCAGGGCGAAATAGAGCGCGCGCAGGCCCAGGATGGCGAAGACATTGGACGTGTAGACGATGAACGGATCGCGCGTGATGGCCAGGATAGCGGGAATCGAATCCACCGCGAAAACGAGATCGGTCGTCTCCACAACGAGCACGACGATGAAGAGCGGGGTCGCGAGCGTCCGCCCCAGCTTTCGGACGAAGAAGCGCCCGTCCACGTAGTCGCGCGTGATCGGAATGAGGCGACGGGCGAGGCGGATCACGGGATTGCGCTCCGGATGAATCTCCTTCTCCTTCTCACGCGCCATGCGCGCCCCGGTCACGATCAGCAAGGCGCCGAAGACGTAGATCGTCCAGTGAAACTTCTGAATGAGCGTGACGCCAGCCAGAACGAAGAGGAAGCGCATGATCAAGGCGCCGAGGATGCCCCAGAAGAGGACCTTATGCTGATAGAGCGGGGGGACGCGGAAGTAGGAGAAGATGAGCACGAAGACGAAGATATTGTCCATGCT
>BEHK01000148.1 GCA_002898775.1 bacterium HR08
CAGAGGTATGGGGATATCCACGTGCGCGAATCGCACGCCGGGACGGCCCTTCACGGGGATCGTGTGCTCGTGCGCGTGCTCGGGCGATTGCCGGCGGATGCTCCGGCGCGCGCGCGCTGCACGTGGGAAGGGCGCGTCGAGCGGGTCCTGGAGCGCGCTCAAGCGATCCTGGTCGGGCGTTTCATGCGCACACCGTATGCGGGGTATGTGCTCCCACTTGATGAGCGCTTCTTGTACGAGATCGAGATCGCGCCGGGAGAGGCCCTGGAGGCGGAGGACGGACAGATCGTCGCGGTCGAACTCCTTCGCTCTCCCACGGCGCACCATCCACCGGTCGGGCGCGTCATCGAGATCCTCGGGAGAGATGGCGATCCCGGCTTGGATGAAGAGATCGTCATTCGCAAGTATCGGCTTCCTCACCGCTTCTCCGAGAGGGCGCTCCAAGAGGCGGCAGGGCTCCCCGATTCGGTTCACGATCGCCCTCTATGGCGAGAGCGCCTCGCGCGGGGCGAGTCGAAGCGGCGCGATTTCCGCGCATGGGTGACGGTGACCATTGATGGAGAATCCGCTCGGGATTTCGACGACGCCGTGAGCGTCGAGCGCTTGCCGGACGGCTCGTTCCTGCTGGGCGTCCACATCGCCGACGTGAGCGCTTACGTGCCAGAGGGAAGCGCGCTCGACATCGAAGCCCGCGAGCGCGGCACGTCGGTCTATTTCCCGGATCGCGTCCTGCCCATGCTGCCGGAGAGGCTCTCGGAAGACCTCTGTTCGCTCAGACCCGGAGTAGATCGCGCCGCGTTCTCCGTCCTCATGAAGATCGATCGGCGTGGGGATCTGCTGGCGTACGAGCTGTGTCCGAGCGTGATTCGGAGTCAGGCGCGATTGACCTATACCGTCGTCAACGAGCTGCTCCGTGGGCGCCTCGCCCCTTCGGCGCGGGAGGTGCGTCCGGGCAGCGTGCTCGAGCTGAGCGCCGAAGCGTCCTTCGCGCGCATCGCCGACGCACTGAGGACGATGGCCGAATTGGGACAGATCTTGATCGAGCGGCGGCACAAGCGCGGCGCCATCACGTTCGATCTTCCGGAGCCGGTCGTGCTCTTCGACGATGAGGGACGGATCGGCGGGATCGTGCGCGCGGAGCGAAACCTCGCGCATCGCCTGATCGAGGAGTTCATGATTCTGGCCAATGAGACGGTCGCCCGGCATCTCGCGCGAGGACCGAGGCCGGTGATTTATCGCGTCCACGAGCCGCCGGATGCGGAGCGCGTGCGGGAGTTCCTCGCCCTCGTGAAGGCGCTCGGCTTCTCGATCCCGCGCCAGGGCCTGCGCACGCCGCGAGATTTCCAGCATCTCGCGCGTCAGTTCGCCGAGCGGCGCGAGGGCCGTGTCCTCTCGCTGATGATGTTGCGGTCGTTCCGACCGGCCATCTACTCGACGGAGAATCGGGGCCATTTCGGCCTCGCTCTGGAGCACTACACGCACTTCACCTCGCCCATTCGCCGCTACCCCGACCTGGTCGTTCATCGGTTGCTCCGGCGAGCCCTGGCGCGACCGACGGCGCCAGCGCGTCCGAAGGAGCGGGAGGCACTGGAACGGATCGCCGAGCATTGCACCGAGCGCGAGCGCCTGGCGGATGAGGCCGAGCGCGAGATCCTGGCGTGGAAGCGAGCGCGCTTCATGGCGGAGCGGATCGGCCAGGAATATGAGGGGATCATCGTCAGCGTGAAGGAGTACGGGTTCTACGTGGAGTTGGAGGAGGTCTTCGTCGAAGGCCTGGTGCATATCTCGACGCTCACGGACGACCGGTACGACTTCGATCCGAAGCGGTACGCTCTTGTGGGGAGGCGGGGGAAACGGCGATTTCGCTTGGGCGATATCGTGCGCGTGCGCGTCGCGCGCGTGGATGTGGATCACCATCTGGTGGATTTCGTCCTGGTGGGGATGCCGAGGCGGGGGACTTCGTGAAGGAGAGGCGCGTCTTGCTCCTTCAAGGAACATCGGCAGAAGGCGCTCCGCATCTGCGGGCGCTGGTCCGGCGATGGCTTCCGGCCGTGATCTGGACGGGCGTGGTCCTGGGCTTCTCTTCGGATGCGTTGGCGGCGGCGCAGACTTCTCGCGTGCTCCTGCCGCTGCTTCGCCTCGTCTTCCCCGCGGCCGATCCGGAGACGCTCGACGCACTGCATCTGGGGTTGCGGAAGCTCGCACACGCTGTCGAGTATGCCATCCTGGCGGCGCTCTACGCGCGCGCCATGAGCGGGCAGTTCCGTCTGGCGGGAAGCGTTAAAGGGGCGCTCCTCGGTCAGGGAGGGCGCATCTTGCTCGGGGTCGCCCTCGTAGCGGCTGTGGACGAATATCGGCAGAGCCTCTCGCCTGTACGGACGGGCTCGATTCGAGACTGGGGAATTGATCTGCTCGGCGCGAGCCTGGCGCTGATGCTCTTATGGCTCGCTCGCGCTCGCTCTCGAGGGGCGTCGGACGATATGGAAAAGCAGACGGGCTCCTGGTAGAACGGGGTAGATTGGCGTATAATGGGGGCGTGGCGATTGAGGGACCGCGTGGGAAAGGCGTGCGAGGGGAGCCGGGAGAGCGTTCCGCGGTGAACGGCTGAGAGGGAAGACATGGTGCTCGAACTCCGCGAGATCAATGAGATCCAGACGGACCGATGGGTCAAGGATTCGACGCGGCGTCAGATCCTCGATCTGCTCAAGCGGCGCGGGCGCGCGACGGTCGAGGAGATGGCCGCGGCCTTGAACATCACGCCGATGGGCGTGCGACGGCATCTGCTGGCGCTCGAGAACGCGGCCCTGGTGCGGATCGAGATCGAGCGGCGTCCGATGGGACGCCCGACCTACGTCTATAAGCTCACCGAGGAGGCAGAGGCACTCTTCCCGAAGGGGTACCATCACCTGGTCTTGGATTTGCTGGAGTGTTTGGCGGCTCATGAGGGCATGGCGCGCGTGGATGAGCTGTTCGAACGGCGGAAGGAACGATGGATCGCGACCTATGCGCCGCGCCTTGAGGGGAAGACGCTTGAGGAGCGCGTGGCCGAGGTCGCGCGCATCATGAGCGAGAACGGATACATGGCGCGATGGCAGAAGATGGAGAAGGGGTACGTCCTCACCGAGCATAATTGCGCCATCGCCCACGTCGCGCGCGTCTATCCGCAACCGTGTCGCACGGAGCTGGCGTTCCTTCGGGAATTGCTCGGCGTCGAGGTGACGCGCGTCAATCACATCGCCAGCGGCGGGACCTGCTGCTCCTATGTCATCCACGAATCGGCCCCCATCCCGATCACTCGGAGGACGCCTCGTTCGGTGAGCGAGCGTCGGCGCGAATCTCCGAGTTCTGGCCAACGCCGAGCGACTGCTCGGGCGGAGCGGCGTCTTCGGCGAGAAGCGAAGTGATGGCGTCGCGCGCGCACTCGGCGATCACGTCCCAACTGTAGAAGCGCCTCACCAGTTCGTATCCGCGGCGGGCGAGACGCAGGCGTTCCGCCTCCTCGCGGAGGAGGTGGAGGACGGCCTCCGCGAACTCCTGTGGGGAATCCGCGATCCAGAGCCCTTCGCCGGGTGCCGCGCGAAGACCTTCGGCCCCGCGACTGGTGGAGACGACGGCGATCCCATGCGCCCACGCGTCGAGGATCTTCATTCGCGTCCCGCCCCCATGAAGAAGGGGCACGACCATGAGCGCCCACTGCTGAAGATACGGTGTGATGTCCGGGACCTCTCCGACGACGAGCAGGCGCTCATCCGCGCGCGCGCGCCGAAGAAGAGCGGGCGTCGGTCGGCCGATGATCATCATCCGCACGTCGGGCGTGGCTGCTCGAATCCTCGGCCAGATGTGATCCAGGAAGAATCGCAGGCCGCTTTCATTCGGGGGGTACCTCAAGGAGCCGAGAAATCCGATGATCGGCGGGTGGGCGGGTCGCCCCCACCCCTCCATGAGGGTCGTCCCATTGGGGATCACTCGAAGACGGGCCGAGGGAGCGAGGGCGCGAGCGCGGCGGGCATCGGCTTCCGAGACGACCCAGACCTGATCGGCGTGGGGCAGATAGGCTCGTTCTTGCTCGAGCGCCGATCGCCAGAACCGATAAGCCGCCGGCTTGTGCCAAAACTGCCGCGGGCGCTCGTAGTACTGGCGCCAGAGATCGGACTCGATGTTGTGGCAATCGAGGATGATCCTGGCGTGCGGCTGCCATCGGCGGATGATCGGGATATAGTGCGCGATCCAGGAGTGCTCCAAGACGATGACCTCATAGGCCTGATGCTGCAGGCTGCGCTCTACGGCTGCGCGCACAGCGCCCTCCGAGAAGCGATCAATCAGAGGATTCACCCCCCGCGCGGCGCGCCGGAGGTTGCGCCAAAGGAAGGGGAAGAGCTTCGGCGCGTGCCTCGGAAGACGGATGATGTCCAGACGTTGACAGACGGGGCGCACCAAGGATACCGGTTCGGCCTCCGGTTGCTCCGAGAAGGTGATGAGGTCCACAGGCCCCACGCGCGCCAGCGCGCGAAGCAGGTGGAACGTGCGCTTCTTCCCCCCGCTGGTGAGCGGCGCGGGGAATTCCGGAGAGATCACGGCCAGGCAAATCGGGCGATTCATGGCGGGCTCCGGCTCACTGCGTGCGGAGCAGCTCCTCGACTTCGGCGAGCGTGGGCAGTCCCCCGCGCGCGCCCACGCCACGACAGTTCAATCCCGCGACGGCGTTGGCGAAGCGCAGGGTCTCGGTCACGCTCAGGCCTTTCAAGAGGCCATAGATGAATCCGCCGCGAAAGGCATCGCCGGCGCCCGTCGTATCCCGGCAGGGGACGCGAAAGGCCGGCGAATGGATGAAGACGCCGTGGCAGTAAGCGATCGCTCCCTGATCGCCGAGCGTAATGGCGACGAAGGGGTTCTGATACCGGCGCTTGAGCGCGCGCAGCGCCTCCTCGGGCTCGGCGATGCCCAGGAATCGCTTCGGGAACTCGGCCGACGTGATCAGATAGTCCACCAGCGGCAACAGCTCTTCGACCCCCGGGTAGACATTGTCCAGATCAATGACGACGGGGATGCCCGCTTCGCGCGCCCATTGAGCGGCTTGAATGGCCGCGGCGACATCGTGTCCGTCCAGGTGCAGGACGCGCCCTGAGGTGATGGCTTCGCGATCCAATTCCTCCGGGCGCATGATGAGGCGAGGATCGCGCCCCCAGATGATCGTCCGCTCACCGCTCGGCTCGTCGATCAGGATGAAGGCCAGTTGGCTCGTGGCCCCGGGGACGACCCTCACCTGGGAATGCTCCACGCCGGCTTCCGCGAGCGAGCGCAATTGCAACCGCCCGAACTCATCGTCACCGACCTTCCCAATGTATCGCGTGCGGCAGCCCAATCGCGCCAGCGCGACCATCGCCGTCGCCACTTGACCGCCAGGACGCACGACGTACTCGCGGAGTTGCACCTTCGTGTTGAAGGCCGGATAGTGCGGGACCGTGATCAGATGATCCACGGCGTTCAAGCCCAAGCCGACAGCGTCAAAGGGTTTGCCCGCGGGAGGCCGATGCTCGAAATCGTCGCGCATGATGGAAGCGTCACTCCAGCGATGGGATATGAAAGGGGCCGATGTGTGGGCCCGGATTCTGGAACGTCACGCGCAGCGCCAGCGCCAAGACGCGGCGCGTCTCCTCGGGCGTGATGATGGCATCCACGAACCCGCGGGCCGCGGCGAAGCGCGCATCGAGCGTCTGCTCATATTCGGCGTGCATGCGCTGAATGGCCGCGCGGAGCTCCTCGCTCATCTGACCCGTCTCCTTCGCGCGCTCCAACTGCGGACCGAGCACGGCGTAGATGGCCGTGTCCCCTTCCATCACGCCCATGCGACCGGTCGGCCAGGTGAAGATG
>BEHK01000149.1 GCA_002898775.1 bacterium HR08
ATACCCGAAACTCCCGCACCGCCTCCTGCGACGGCCCCGCCTGCTGCAGCCCATTCAGCGAAACCGTGTGATCCCCCCCATCCAACGCGATGAAATTCGTGTGCTGCTCGAACAACCCCCCAAAGGACAACCGCGGCACATCCTCCAACAACGGCGAGGAGGCCCCAAAAGAAACCCCCTTCCCCACGGTCGTCACCGGCGTCAACAACGCAAAATCAATGAACTGCCGCCCGCTGATCGGCAACTCCGTGATCCGCACCTGATCCACCACCTGACTCACCTCCGTCTTGCTCGGCTCCACCACCGCTACCCCCTCCCCACGCACCTCCACCTGCTCCAACACCTCCCCCACCCTCAGCGTCACATTCAGCGTCGCCACCTGCCCCACCGTGAACACCACACCCTCATACGTCGCCCGCTGAAACCCTACCGCCTCCACTACCACCCGATACCGCCCCGGCGGCACCGGCCCCACCCGATACCTCCCCTCACTATCGGTCTCCCCACGAAACGCCTGCCCCGTCTCCACATTCTCCACACTCACCCGCGCCCCCACCACCACCGCCCCAGCCGGATCCCTCACCACCCCACTCACACTCGCCCCCACCACCGTCTGCCCTACCCCAACCTCATACACCAACATCACCAGCAAGAAACCACCCGCTAAAACCCGCATCATCGTCACCTCCCTTCACAAAAGCATCGAGAGACTCCGAACCGGCACCACACTATGGTCCAACACCACCACGCGACGCGCCAACCGCCACTCCCCGTTCACCCGCCGAAGCAGATCTTGCCGCTCACCCGATATCCACTCCGCCTGCGAATCATCACCCCGAGAGCGAACGAGCAGGAGATTGGAGCGAACCAACACCTCATCCGCCCGCTCCCCAGGATACACGCGAATATTGGAGAGGAAGTGGCGCGTCCGCGAACGCGGCCTCTCGGCCCAAGCATACGGCGTCTCCAGACGACGAATACGTAGCTCCAGAGACGCCCGATCCTCATCCAGATGATTCATCGAGACCTCCTGTTCCGTCTCGACCTCCCCCGTCACCTGAACGGGGACAATGTAGCGCACATCTTCAGTCAGAAGCGCTAACCACTCCTGATATCGCCCTTCGTCCAAAAGCTCAGCCTCCCGTAAGAGGAAGGTGACGACTTCGCGTTCCAACTCCGGTGAGATCATCTCCTCCTCCTCCTCATTTTTCATTTTCCGGCCGTTCCGCATCAGTTAGTGATCAGGCCACAGCTCACCCCACCACCCCGCCGGCCCCTGGAACGAGAGCGATTGGCTCGACCTCTCCCATAGATCCTGCTACTGCCACGGATTCTCCGACACCAGATACCGATACCACTCCCTCAGCCACACGCGCTCATTCCTCTCAGCGTAATCCAAGGGAAGCGCCGTTCCCGGGCCGGGCCAGGTCGGATCGGGCTGAAAGTGCATCCCTAGTTGGAAGTTCAGCTCGAATCGCTCGGCCGTCGGCCCCCCGGCCATCGCCGTGATCCCCCGCCAGATCTCCACATCGTCCTGTTCGAAAACGCCTGAAGTGCCGAACGTATGCACGTACGTCTCATAGGAGCGCCGCTTGAAATCCTCCGGGGCATCTCGCTCCACCAGGAACCAGGACCAAATCTCCGTCCGGTTGGGTCCCATGGGACGCCATACGCGAAACGTGAGGAAAGGAATGGGTAAGGCAGCGTTGAGAAGCGAGAGGTTGGGGAAGACCGTACCATGCCAGAATTGCATCTTCTCGGCCACCTGAACCTGAGCTTCGGACGGGTAATTCCGCTTCAACGCGTTTATCACGGGCTCGGGATATCCCAGAAAGGGGGGCAAAGGCAGATGCTCAGGGATGAAGCCGATGCCCAAGGCATGTCCATTCCCCGCCGAGATATGGGTCCCGTACATGGCGAACTGAGGATCTGAAGGGGCCATCCCTAACTGGACTAGAGAACGATGAGTCATGAGCGTATGATAAGCATCGCTGGAGAAGTTCTCAGCCGGCAGCTTCCAATTGACGTCCACAACCCATCGTTGTGGAGCGCCGATGACTTCCAGACCGGCCGAACTTCGGCGCGTTAACAAGTCCAAGTACCACGTCATTCCTCCCAGATACTCCTTCAGCGAGGGCGCCCGAGGGTCCAGCGAGACGAAGATCAACCCATTATAACTCTCCACATGAGGGGCCTCATACAACCCCCACTTCGCCTTATCCAGGCGCCCCCCATACGCTTCTTTCTCGGCCGGAACTCCGATCAGCTCCCCCGTATTCCGATAGGTCCATCCATGATAGGGACAAAGAAACGTCTTCGCCTGCCCCTTCTCAGAGCGGCACAGGCGCATCCCTCGATGGCGACAGGCGTTGAACAACGCCCGAATCCGCCCATCCTCCCCACGGATCACAATATAGCTCTCATCCCCCACGTATCTCACCACATAGTCCCCTGGCTGGGGGATCTCCGACTCATGGGCCACAAAAATGTACGCCCTCGCAAAGATCCGCTTCCGCTCCAGCTCATAAATCTCCGGGTCGTTGTAAATCCTCAGAATCGCAATCCCCTGCTCGATTTTCTCCCCCAATTCTTTGAGGAATCCCTGCTCCAACATACATATCCCTCCACGTCAAGATCTCTCGCCGAAGAAGAAGTCCACAGCGAGCTGGTTGAATCGTTCCGGCTCATCGTTCTGGACAACGTGTCCGGAGTCCTCAAAGAGGACGAACCGGGTGTTAGGAAGAAGTTTCTGAAGCTGCTCGGCCAGCTCCACGGAAGCGAAGATATCGTGCTTCCCCCACACGAACAAGATAGGGATCGTAAGATGAGGCAGCCGGTGCCGCAGATCGAAGAGCTGTACCTGATCGGGCTCTTTTCGCCTGCGCTGGACATAATTTAAGAAAGACCTTTGCACCTCCATCACCCCAGGCAGCTGCGCTTGCCGATAGCGTTCCTCCAACTGCTCCTCGGTGATGCGCTCCGGATGGTGCATGATCCCTTGCAGGAATCGGCGCAGTCCTTCCTTCGTCCCATCGTATTCGAGCAATTGTCGGAACCCGGGCGTTATGCCCCACTCTAACCCCATAGCTGTAGCAATCGTCCCACTGCTAACCAAGAGCATCTTCTTCACCCGATCGGGATAATCGAGAGCGTACTTGGCGGCCACATACGCCCCCATGGAGTTCCCCATGAGGCTGACTTTCTCCAAGCAAAGGACATCCAGAAAGGCGGCCAGGTGATTCACAAACGTTTGAAAGGAATACTCGATATCCGTCGGCTTATCACTCAATCCGAACCCGATCAGATCCAAGGCGATGCCTCGCCCATATTGCCCGATGGCTCCGATAGTATTTCCCCATCCGAACTCCCCAGAAGCTCCAGGCCCCCCTCCGTGAATCATCACAACGGGCTCCCCATCACCCCACTCAATATAGTGGGTCTTGTAGGGCCCGACCCGCACGAATCGCGAGACGTATCGTCGTTCCATACCCATCCTTCTCCCTCCGTAAGGGCTTCTCGGTCCAATGCCCCATCATTACCAGATGGACCATCCTCCGTCAACAACGAGGACGCTCCCGGTCATATAACGGGATTCTTCGGAAGCAAGGAAGAGGGCGACCCACGCAATATCCTCCGGTTGCGCGAACCGCTGCAGAGGGATCTTCTCCAACATACGCTCACGGAGCTGCGGATCTTGGAGGAGGAACTCCGTCGCGGGCGTCACGACCAGCCCAGGGGCGATCGCATTGACCCGTATCCCATGCGGCGCCAATTCCAGGGCTAATTGACGCGTCAGGGCGATCACGCCTCCTTTTGTCGCCGCGTGGGCGAAGTTCCCCAGTCCAGGTAAGGCCCGCATCCCCGCGATCGAAGCCGTGTTGATGATACTCCCACTGCGAGACCGCATCAGGAGAGGGAGGGCAGCGCGCGTCATCAAAAAGATGAGGTGCAACTCATTCCGGATGGTGAACTCCCACTGCGCCCACGTCATCTCCGAGATGAGAGCGAACTGAGCAGCCCCCGCGTTATTATACAGCACGTCCAGACGACCATGGGTCTGATCCACAAGTTGCACGAGACGCTGCACATCGCTCTCATCAGCGAGATCAATGGGTTCAAGGGTGATCATTTCCCCACCCGCTTCTCGAACTAACCGAGCGGTCTCTCGATTTTCTTCAACCTTCACATCGCATCCGATGACACACGCTCCCTCTTGAGCGAAGAGCTGTGCAGCAGCTCGCCCCTGTCCCCCGGCGGTCCCGGTGATCAGCGCGACCTTCCCATCTAGTCGCCCCGGCATACGCCCACTCTCATGTGAGATGCCGACCGTAATCTTCAGCGTCCCGCACGAGAAAGTCGGCGAACTGGCGGAGTTTCGCTTCGAGCTTCTCTCGGTGCGCCGGCTCAGAGAAATGCTTGGCTACAATATAGCTCCACACCATGGTGCAATGGCGATATTCATCAGGAGCCAGGAGCTCCATATAGGGAAGCGCAAGATCCAGCTCCTTATTTTTCAGAGCGGCCTTTCCCAGATTCACGTGATGGAGATAGTGCTCGCGCTCGAATGTGATCCCGAACGCGACGATGTCCATCAGGTCCTCAGTCTCGCACAACAACCGCCATCCCTCTTTGAAGACTGGATTCGTCTGATGGGTATAGGGGTCATACCCATGCTTCTTCAGCAAGGGCACCATGGCTTCCAGCGCCTTCTGCTCATCCACAAGTTGGCGCGCCCAGATCGGACGGAGATCCGGATATTTCTCCCCAAATCGGTACATCCATACCCCGATGGCTGGCATGGACTCAATATCCCCTCGCAAGTTCCTCAAGGCCAGCCCCATGAAGGCCTTGCGATCGCTTGCGAGCGAATTCACATCGGCCTTTCGAAGGTGCTCGATTCGGCTCCCTTGCTGCGACCAAAAATCTTGCCAGAATTGCTCGATCCACTCAATGTAAAACATACTCTCCTCCTAACTTAAAGTTTCGCCCAGCCAACGGACACACAAGGAGCATACCTTATCGAAGACATATCCGGTGAAGGTGGACTCGAAGAAGTGCCCGACTCCCGACAGGATCTCGAGACGAGCATGCGGATTTCCCGCCTGCTGCAACGCCTGATGCATCCACACAGAATGCTCGAAAGGAACAAGCAGGTCCAGATCTCCATGGATCAAGAGGACGGGGATGCGAATCCGCCCCGCTTTCTCTAGAGCGGAGGTCTCCCGGTAGTATTCCGGGATCTCCTCAGGCGTCCCCCCGTGTGCCTTCACAAAAAGCTCATATCGCGTGGGAGCATAGAGGCGCAGGCCTTGCACATATCGCGCGCGATCGGAAATGGCGGACATCGCAATGACAGACCGGATGCGATGATCTTCAGCAGCAGCATTCAAAACCGCCGCACCGCCGCGAGAGTGACCGATAGCAGCGATCCGTTCCTCCCCCAGTTCTTTCTGGAAATACGTGATAGCCTCCCGCACATCCGCCACGTCCGTCCGATGATACTGAACCTCTCGGTCTCGATAAGTGATCCCAAGCGTCACAAACCCAGCCTCAGTCACAGCCTGCGCCAACCACTGGAGCGCAGTGATCTCCCGCGTTCGCCCGGGCGCTAAGATAACCCCTCCCCGGCGCGGACATTCGGGAAGAAACAATAGTGCTCGAACTCGCTCTCCTTCACTCTCATAAATGATCTCACGTGGAACCATCATCCCCTCCCGGTAATCGCCTGCTTCAGAAACTGATACGGAGGGCCAGTTGCACTTGACGAGCGGGGCCGGTCAGAGCGGGCTGTCCGAAGCTGGGCAGAGGGGCCCGCACCCCATC
>BEHK01000150.1 GCA_002898775.1 bacterium HR08
AGCCCATCTTCCTGATCGTCAACAAAGTGGATACCGCGCGCTGGGCCGCGCATGCGGAGGATTTCCGGCGCCTCGGCTTCGCGCGCGTCTTTCTCATCTCGGCCGAACACGGGCACGGCATCGGCGAGCTGCTGGACGCGATCCTGGAGGTCATCCCAGCTCCGGAAGCCGTGGAGACCCGCCCGGATGAGATTCGCCTCGCCATCATTGGGAAGCCGAATGTCGGCAAGTCCTCGCTCGTGAATCGGCTGCTCGGCACCGAGCGCGTGATCGTGGCGCCCACGCCGGGTACGACGCGCGATGCCGTGGATTCGGAGCTCGAGTTCGAAGGGATGCGCTTCCGCCTCATTGACACGGCCGGCATTCGCCGGAGATCGCGCGTGCTGGAGCAGACCGAGCGCATCGCCGTGCTCATGGCCGAACGGCACATCGAGCGGGCGGATGTCGCCGTGCTCCTCATTGATGCGACCGAGGGACCGACGGCTCTGGATGCGCGCATCGGGGGATTCGCGCATGAGGCGGGGAAGTCGCTCATTATCGCCGTCAACAAGTGGGATCTGATCCCGCCGGATCCCCGGATGGCCGCGCGCATGGAGGACGCCATCCGCATGCGCTTGCGGTTCCTCGATTACGCGCCGATCGTCTTCATCTCGGCGCTCACGGGTCAGCACGTCACGCGCGTTTTGGAGCTGGCCGTGCGGGCGCACGAGGCGCGCCATCGGCGCATCCCGACCGCCGAATTGAACCGCTTCTTCCGGCAGTTCGTCGCCGAGGCGCGGGCGACCACGCGCCATCGGGGGGTGCGCGTGCAGTACATCACGCAGGCGGGCGTGGATCCGCCGACTTTCGTCCTCTTCCTCAACTCGCGGCGCGAGAAGCTGGAGGCCGCCTATGAGCGCTACATTGAGAACCGGTTGCGCGAGCAGTACGAATTCTTCGCGACACCTATTCGCCTCAAACAGCGACTCAAGGCGTGAGCCTCGATCGCCGTGGAGAAGCGCGTATGGAGGGTAAGCGCGTCAGCGAGAGCCAGGTCGTCCTCAGCCAGATGATGCAGCCGGAGCACGCGAACATTCTCGGGAATGTCCACGGCGGATGGATCATGAAGCTCATTGACGAAGCGGGGGCGATCGTCGCCTCGCGCCATGCCCGAAAGCCCGTCGTCACGGTCGTCGTGGATTCGATCCGATTTTGCGCGCCCGTGCACGTCGGCGATCTCGTGCACGTGCGGGCCCGCCTGACGCAGGTGTGGCGCACCTCCATGGAGGTCGAAGTCGAAGTCGAGGCCGAGGCCCTGCTCACCGGAGAGCGCCGCGTGACCTCGACGGCCTATCTCGTCTACGTCGCCCTGGATGAGGCGGGGCGGCCGACGCCTGTTCCCCCTCTGCTTCTGGTGGGTGAAGAGGAGCGCCGGCGTGCCGAGGAGGCCGAGCGACGCCGCGTCGAACGTTTGGCCCGACGGGCGACCGAGGACGCGCCGCGCGCGCGGTGAGCGGAAATCTCCCTCTCGTCCCCCGCGCTCTGATTCTCCCTGTGCCCGCCGCTTGCTCATCTTCCGCCGTCTTCGATAAGATCACACATTCCGTCACGCGGAGGGTTCGCGATCGGGAGAGCCCTCCGCGAAATCTGCGAGGCGAGGAGTGGCGCGTATGGAGACCAGATTGGTCGAATATCGCGTGGAGGATGGCATCGCCATTATTGAGCTCGCTGATCCCCCGGCGAACACCTACACCTACGAGATGATGCGGCAGTTCGATGACGCCATCCTTCAGGCGCGGTTTGACGAGAGCGTGCACGTGCTGGTGGTCACCGGAGCCGGCGATCGGTTCTTCTGCGCGGGCGCCAATATCCGCATGCTCGCCGAAGTCACGCCGCAGTACAAATACTATTTCTGCCTGCACGCGAACGAGACGTTGAACCGTTTGGAGAACACGCCCAAGCTGGTGATCGCCGCGCTGAATGGACACACGGTGGGCGGGGGACTGGAGATCGCCCTGGCGTGCGATCTTCGCATCGCGCGGAAGGATAGCGGGAAGATCGGGCTGCCCGAGGTCTCGCTCGGCGTTCTGCCCGGCACGGGGGGGACGCAGCGATTGGCGCGCCTGCTGGGAAAGGCGCGCGCGCTGGAGCTGATGGTCACCGGGCGCCTGATGACCTACGAGGAGGCCCTGGAGATCGGGCTCATCCATCACATCTTCCCGAACGAGAACTTCATGGCGCACGTCCTGGACTACGCGCGCCAATTCCTTCCGCCGAGAAAAGCCAGCCGCGCCGTCGGCCATATCAAGCGCGCCGTTCAATCCGGATGGGAGATGTCCTTCCACGATGGATTGGCTCTGGAGCGCGAGTTGCAACAGCTCCTCTTCCAGAGCGAGGACGCCAGGGAAGGACTCACGGCTTACGTCGAGAAGCGCGAGCCGCGATTCCAGGGGCGATGAAGCGCGCGGTGCTTTGACAGCCGACGCGGCGCCTCCCTACAATGGCGCGCGTGAGCGCAGAGCGAGAGGCGTCGTTCGAGCGCGTGCGTTCGGGGATTGGCGTCTTCGTCGGTCCAGTGGTGTTCCTTCTCGTCCTCCTGTCGCCGACGCCATCGGCCTTCTGGCGCGAAGCTGAGGCGCTCATGGCCGCGCCGGCGGCGGCGCCGGAAGTCGCGCAGCTCACCTTCGGCATGAAGGTGACGCTCGCCCTTCTTCTGCTCATGGTCATCTGGTGGGTGACCGAAGCCGTCCCCATTCCCGTCACCGCACTGCTTCCCGGCCTCATCCTTCCGGCCTTTCAGGTCGTCGGCGTTCAGGCGGGACGTTTGGTGGAGCTGAGCGCCCGCGCCGTGCTCGCTCATTATGCCCATCCCGTGATCTTCCTCTTCCTCTCCGGATTCCTGATCGCGGGCGCCATGCAGAAATGGGGCGTGGATCGGCGCATCGCGCTCTGGATCTTGACGCGCGGGCGCACGGCCAAGAGTCCCGATCGGGTCCTGCTCAGCCTGATGGGGGCCTCGGCCTTCATCTCCATGTGGGTCTCCAACACGGCGACGACGGCCATGATGCTGCCGATCGGTTTGGGCGTGCTCTCGCGCGTGCGCGGCGCTTCCTCCAACTACGCGCGGGCGATGATGTTGGGCATCGCCTATGCGGCCTCTATCGGCGGTGTGGGGACGATCATCGGAACGCCTCCCAACGGCATCGCCGTCTCCATTCTCCGACAGCAGAACATCGCGCAGCTCCATTTCCTGGAGTGGATGAGCTTCGGCGTCCCCTTCGTCCTCGTGGGCGTTCCGCTCGCCTGGCTCGTCCTGCGCACGCTCTTCCCCTATGACGTCACCTTCGATGAGGGCGTCGGCGCGCTCCTGCGCGAGGAGCGAGCGGCGCTGGGGCCGTGGGGACGAGGCGAGAAGCTGACGCTCGTTGGATTCCTCCTGGCCGTGGTGCTCTGGACCACCACCCCCTTCTGGTCGCTCATTCCCGAGATCGGTCGCCGATTGTCCGGGCTCGATGAGAACGTGATCGCTCTGGGCGCCGCGATCCTCCTTTTCCTCCTGCCGGTGGATTGGTCCTCGCGCCGGTTCGTCCTGCACTGGGAGGATTCCCGCTACGTGGAATGGGGGACGTTGCTGCTGTTCGGCGGCGGGATCGCGCTCTCAGATGCCCTGTTCAAAACGGGATTGGCGCGCGTGCTCGCCTCGGAATTCGTGGCGCTCTTTGGGAAGCCGGCCCCGGTGGTGCTCGTCCTGCTGGTGGTGATCTTCATGGAACTGCTCACCGAAGTGACCTCCAATACGGCGGTCACCTCGATGATGGTGCCGATTCTGATCTCGATGGCCTCGGGGTCAGGCGCCGATGCTCTCTCGCTCGTCCTGCCGGCGACGATCGCGGCCTCGATGGCCTTTATGCTCCCGGTGGCGACGCCGCCGAATGCGCTCGTCTACGCGACGCGGCGCGTGACGATCGCCGATATGCTGCGGGCGGGCTTCTTCCTGGACCTGGTCACTTGGTTCTACATCGTCGCGTTCTTCTATGGCTATGTCTCTTTGGTCCTCGGGCTCGTCCGCTTCTGAGACGCCTTCACTGCGACGCGCGACACGCGTCCAGGCCGAGCCATCGCGAGAGCCGGTGACGATATTTCGCTATGAGCGCATACACGGCCATCTCCAGGAGAAGGAGCGGGGGCAGAGCGTAGATGGCGAGCACGAGAAATCGCCAGGGGAAGAGGTGAACGAGGAACGCGTTGATCCCGAAGACGCCACCCCAGACGCGCCCGCGCCGGGTGATGACATAGAGGCGTTGAGCGCATCGTTCGGGAGTGAGGCCGGCGCGCGCGAGCGCTTCAGCCGAGACGGCTTGATAGGGGAGGAGGGTGAATCGCCCGCGCCGATCGCGGCCGCGCGCCCAGTGAGCGAACGCCGTGCAGAGGCCGCATTCTCCATCGAAGAGCAGATAGCTCGTAGCGCCGATCCTCAGGAGGCCGGCCCCCTCGTCTTTCGGTTGCTCCGCGCGCGCGTCGCGCGGAGGTGGGAGGTCGGACATCGGGGTCGCGCACATCTCAATCCCCGCATCAGGCGAAAAGCGCTGCCCGCCTTCTCCACGCGAGCGCTTCAGCCTCCCTCGCCCGTGTGAGCCGAGCGAGACAGCCCGCGAGGGATCGGTTCGAGTCGGATGGCGGATTCGGAGATTTCGGCGGCTCGTCTTCGGGACAGGTCTCCTCTTTTCGCAACCGCGGTCGCTTGCGCTCTTGCTCTTTCTGCTTCTCCATCGCCTCTTGAGAGAGCTTGCGCAATCGCTCTTTGATCCGGTGGAACTCCTCGCTGTCGGTGATGTAGTCCTCGCGCGGCGGCAAGAAGGCGAATTCCCGGAAACTGTGGATGATGCGGTCGGCGAAGGCCGGATGCGTGCGGAAGAAGCTCGTCCCTCGCGCGTACCCCTGCTTGCTCGCCATCTTGTCGAAGAAGGTGATGAACGCGCGCGGATCGTAGCCGCTCTTCCAGAGATATTGCGCGCCGAGCTGATCGGCCTCCAGCTCGAACTCCCGGCTCACGCCGAGCAGCTTCAGTTCGATGACCAGCCCCAAGCCCGCGAATCCATATTCGAGCAGATAGTACGTGAGGAGGCTCACCACGCCACCGGTGGCGATGTAGGCCGCGATCTGCGCCGCCTGATAGAGGATCGAAGCGATCGTCGCGCGCTTCATCAGGCGCGCGCTGTGGCGGGCAGCCGCGTGCGCGATCTCGTGAGCGATGACGCCGGCCAGTTCCGCTTCGGTCTCCGCCTCGAGCACCAAGCCCGTGTTGATGAAGAGGAATCCCCCCGGCAGGGCGAAGGCGTTCACTTCATCCGTCAGCAAAAGCTGCGTCTTCACCGGGACGCGCAGATCGGAGTTCCGCGCGATGTGCTCGGCCAGGTTCCGAATGTAGGTCTCGATCTCCTCGTCTTTGAATTCGGGCGGCATCAGGCCCAGCGCCTTCAATTCGCGAATCGCGTCCTCGCCCATCTTGATGTCCTTCTCCTGGCCCTTGCCGACCTCGCGGAATCCGATGTCCTCCACATCACCGTAGGGCCGCTGCCGCGCGCGTCCCAGACGAATTTCTTCCTCGATGCGTTTTTTCTCCGG
>BEHK01000151.1 GCA_002898775.1 bacterium HR08
GATCCTCGTACGTGAAGGTGAGCTGGCGCGTCTCTCCCCTTGCGATCCGAAGCGTGTGGTCTTCCGTCGCCACGGCATACGTCGCCGTTTGGAGTATCCGATCGAGCTGGGCCTCTGGGCTTCGGAGCGCGAAAGGACGGCCGAGGTTCTCGATGACTTCGCGTTCCTGAGGGATGAGCTCCAAGGGGCGCCGATCGGCACCCAGCAGGATCTGCCCGTTCGGGCGATGGTGAACGTTCCAGCTTCGCGCGACGGCGCCACGATTATGGAAGATGGCCGTCCAAAGAGGTGTCTCGACGCGGATCTCGCGCTCGGGGACGGAGGCGACCGGAGGCGCTTCGGAAGTCTCAGCCGGTGTCTTGGCTTCGTTGACCGCGCCGGTCGGAGCCGCGGCCGGCTTCTGCGAGGGGGTCGGCTGTGGCGGAGAGGGAGCGAAAAAGTAGTACCAGAGCGCTAGGATCGTCGTTGAGAGGATGAAGGCCAGAAGGACGCGCTTCTCCATGGAGATCTCACCTCACTGGGGATTGAAGATGATCCGAGGGGGGGACCGGATCATACCCCCCTGGGTGAAAGGGATGGCAGCGGAGTACGCGTCGCAGCCCCATCCAAGCCCCGCGCCAGAATCCGAAGCGCGCGATGGCTTCGCCGGCATATTCCGAGCAGGTGGGAATGAAACGACACGCCGGAGGGAGCAAGGGCGAGATCCCGAATTTGTACATTTTGAGCACGATGAGGGCGATCCATCTCATAGCGCTGCCGTGAGGCTCGGAAGAAGCCTCCAGCGTCTCAGATGTCCGGCGGTAAGCTCGATCGTCAGCATCGCGCCTTGGGCTGTGCCCGAAGGCTCATCGGCTGATCCCCGCGAGGGCGCGGGCTTCCGATCGCGCAGGTCCCGGCTCATGCGTTCGATCAGGCGCAGGAATTCGGCCTCCACAGTCCGGTAATCGGCCTCTCGAATGGCCTCTTTCACATTCACGACGAGATCGAGGGGGCGGGGAAGCCGCGCCTTGTTCTTACGAAAGACTTCGCGGATCAGCCGTTTGGCGCGATTCCGTCGAACGGCCTTGCCGATCTTTCGAGAGACCGTGATGCCCAACCGGCTGACGGGCTGATCGTTCGCGCGCGCGAAGATCGTGAAGAGGCGAGAGCTGTAGCGCGCGCCTTCGGCATAGACTTTGAGGAAATCGCGGCGTCGGCGCAATCGTTCCGATTTTCGGAACCGCTCATCCGGCATGCCTGTCCGCCCGTTCGCGCCAGGGCCTCACAGGAGCCCATCTGGAAAGCTCCCAAGTGTCGAGGCCTCTCGATCAATAGTGCTCCGGCGTGAGCCGATAACGCCCCTTTCGACGGCGTCGCCTCAGGACCTCGCGCCCGGCTTTCGTGCTCATTCGCGCTCGAAACCCGTGCGTCTTAGCTCGGCGCCGATTATTCGGCTGATACGTGCGCTTCATCGTTCACCGCTCCGTATGCCTCAGGGTGCGACCTCTCAGTTCCGGCTCGCCAAATCCCCAAAGTCCAAGAGCATACTCGAAGCCCGGCGGGGTGTCAACCGAGCATCCGAGCTGATGACTTCGCCAGACGCGAACGAGACCTCGCGCGGGATCGGCGCCCGAAGAGAAGCGAGGCCGATTCGCGCGCTTGCCCCGGCGACCTCCAAGCGTCTACGCTTTAGTCGAGGGAACGCGATATGGCGCGATGGCAAGCGCGGCGAACGGAGAATGCGCCGGGAGAATTTTTCGTGGACACAAGTTGCATTGATTGCGATCACTGTCGTCAGATCGCTCCCTCTGTCTTTCGCGCTCATCGCGGGCAGGCGATCGTGTTCCATCAACCGGAGTCGCCCCAGGAGCGGCTCCGAGCGCAGATGGCCCTTGTGACCTGTCCCACGGCCTCCATCGGAACGCTGCGCAAACAAGATCTCCGGGCGGCCATTGCCGCTTTCCCCGAGCCGATCTCGGAGAACGTCTACTTCTGCGGGTTCGCCTCCGAGCGTTCGTTCGGTGCGTCGAGCTATCTGATCGTCCGCCCGCAGGGGAACGTGCTCGTGGATTCTCCGCGATTCACGAAGCCGCTGGTGCGGCGCTTGGAGGCGATGGGTGGTGTCGCGCTCATGTTCCTCACGCATCGGGACGACGTCGCCGATCACGAGAAGTTCCATCGGCATTTCGGGTGTCGCCGCGTTTTGCATCGCGCGGATCTGACGCGCGCGACGCGCGATGTGGAGATCGTGCTCGCCGGGCGAGATCCGATCCTGCTGGAGGACGATCTTCTGGTGATCCCCACGCCGGGACATACACCTGGGCATCAGGTCTTGCTCTATCGGGAGCGATATCTCTTCTCCGGAGACCACGTGTGGGGGAATGAGCGGGGAGAGTTGGTCGCCTCGCGGCGCGTCTGCTGGTATTCCCGGGAGGAGCAGATGCGCTCGCTCGAGCGGCTTTTGGACGTTCGCTTCGAGTGGGTGCTTCCCGGGCACGGACGCCGCCTGCACGCGTCGGCCCCGAACATGCGCGTCTTGCTCCGGGAATGCCTGGCGCGTCTGGCGCTTGGAGGTTGACAGGCGAAGGGAAGGTGGGGTAAAAACGGCGGTTTGAATCTCGCCGGATGAAAATCGCGCTCGCATCGAGGGAGAAAAGCCTTGGTTCGCGACATTCTCAAGTATGGCGATCCGCGGCTCGTGCGGCCGTCGGAACCGGTGACGGAGTTCACCGATGAGCTGCGACGGCTTGTCGAAGACATGTTCGAGACGATGTACGCGGCGCGCGGTGTCGGTTTGGCGGCCCCGCAGATCGGCATCAATCGTCGCCTCTTCGTCATGGATTGCAGCGGCGGCCGGGACGCCGCCGAGCGCGTCGTGCTCATCAATCCCGAGATCCTCGCGACTGAGGGGGAAGTCGTCGAAGAGGAGGGGTGTTTGAGCCTTCCGGGCCTCTACGCCAAGGTCGCGCGCCCGTATCGCGTCCTCGCGCGCGGGCTCGATCTGGATGGGCGGGAGATCACGCTGGAGGTGACGGGATTGGCGGCCCGCTGCGTCTGCCATGAGGTGGATCATCTCGACGGACGGCTTTACATCTCCCGCTTAAGCCCGCTCAAGCGCGACCTCCTGGAGCGAAAGATCCGGAAGCTGATCAAGTCCGGGGAGTGGTGACACCGACCGGGGAGGCGAGCGCATGCGCGTGATCTTCATGGGGACTCCGGAAGCGGCGGTGCCGACGCTGCTGGGGCTCCTTGATGCGGAGCATGAAGTCCTCGCCGTCTTCACTCAGCCGGACCGGCCCGTGGGGCGGCATCACGTGCTCACGCCGCCGCCGGTGAAGGAGGTCGCTCAGGCGAAGGGGATTCCCGTCTATCAGCCGGAGAAGCTTCGGACAAATGAAGGCATGCGCGCGCTCATTCAAGAGCTGGCGCCGGAGGTGATCGTCGTCGTCGCATATGGGAAGATCCTTCCGGCCTGGCTTCTGCACCTTCCGCCCTTCGGGTGCGTGAACGTGCATTTCTCGCTCTTGCCGAAGTATCGGGGAGCGGCCCCCGTGCAATGGGCCATCGCCATGGGCGAGACGATCACCGGAGTGACGACGATGCTCATGGACGAAGGGGTGGACACCGGACCCATCCTGCTACAACGCGCGTGTGAGATCGGCCCGGATGAGACGGCGCCGGAGCTGACCGAACGCCTGGCGCGCCTGGGGGCGGAGCTCTTGCTGGAGACGCTGGCCGGATTGCGGGCGGGGCGGATTGAGCCACGCCCGCAGGATGAGACCCAGGCCTCGCACGCGCCGCTTCTTCGCCGCGAACATGGATGGGTGGATTGGCGGTTGAGTGCGGTGGAGATTCGCAATCGCATTCGCGGATTTCAACCCTGGCCCGGCGCGTGGACTCTTCTGGAGGGTGCGCGCTTGATCCTGTGGGGAGCAGAGGCCGCAGTCGGGCGGTTCGAGGAAGATGCGCAAGTGGCTCCGGGAACGATTTGTGCGATCGAGCGCGAGGCCTTCGTGGTCGTCTGCGGCGGCCCGAGTCGCCTGCGCATCACCGAGGTGCAACTGGAAGGGCGGCGACGCTTGCCCGCGCGCGAGTTCCTGAAAGGGGCGCGGCTTTCGATCGGTCTGCGGCTCGGTCGAGAAGGACCGCCTCCGGCGACCTCCTGAGTCGCGAATCGCACCGATCGTGATCAGCCCCGCGCGAAAACTGGCATTTGGGATCCTTCGGCGCGTCGCCGCCCAGCGAGGGCATGCGAGCGATCTTCTGGCATCCCCGCGTGTGGATCGGCTCCCGGAGCGCGATCGGCGTCTGGCGTATGAATTGGTGCTCGGCGTCCTGCGCTGGCAGCGACAGCTCGATCACCTGATCGCGCATTATAGCGGGCGCTCTCCTGACCGCCTTGACGAGCCCATTCGGATCGCCTTGCGCTTGGGACTGTATCAACTTCGCTTCCTGGAGCGCATTCCGGCGTATGCGGCGGTGAATGAAGCCGTCGCGCTGGCCAAGCACTATGGTCCGCCGTGGGGGGCAGGATTGGTCAATGCCGTCTTGCGGCGGGCGGCTTCGACGCCGGATGAGCACCCGTGGGAGCGAATCGCCGATCCGATCGAACGCGCGGGCGTCGAGCTGTCGCATCCGTCGTGGCTCGTCCGAAAGTGGACGGCCGATTTCGGAGCTGAGGAGGCGCTCGCCCTCATGCGGGCGAACAATCAGGCGCCGCCTGTGGTGATCCGTTTCAATGTGCTGGCCGCTTCGACCGAAGAGATCGCGCGCGCGCTGGCCCGCGAAGGGATCGAGATCGAGCCCTCGCCCTACGTGCCCGGCGCCTATCGCGTGCGATCCGGATCGCTCTCGCCGAATTCGGAAGCGCGGCAGCGAGGGTGGATTTACATTCAGGAAGAAGCGTCGCAGCTCATCGCGCACTTGGTCGCGCCTGAGCCCGGAATGCGGGTCTTGGAGATATGCGCGGCCCCGGGCAGTAAGACGACGCACATGGCCGCGCTGATGGGGAATGAGGGGATGATCGTCGCCGGCGATCGGCATCTCGCTCGGCTGCGAGTGCTCAAGCAGTTGGCCGAACGACTCTGCGTTCGGATCGCCTATCCGCTCGTCTTCGAAGGGCGCGGACCGATCCCGCTTCTCCCCACGCAGCTTTTCGATCGCGTGCTCTTGGACGCGCCGTGCTCAGGGACGGGCACGCTGCGGCGTCATCCGGAGATCAAGTGGCGGCTCGCGCCGGAGGAGCTGTCGCAGATGGCTCGACAGCAAGAGGCCTTGCTGCACGAGGCGGCGCGGTGGGTCAAGCCGGGCGGGCGGTTGGTTTATGCGACGTGCTCGCTCGAACGAGAGGAGAATGAGGAGGTCGTCGGCTCGTTCCTCTCCACGCGGAGCGATTTCCATCTGGTGGTCCCTTCGGTAGCCGAAGCGTTTCGGACCGAATCCGGGTGTGTACGCACGTTCCCTCATCGGCATGGAATGGACGGATTCTTCGCGGCTGTGCTGGAGAAAAATTTTGCTCCGACCCCTTGACATCCCGGAGGCCATGTGTATAATGAGTTTTTGCCCGATGAGGGTGGAACAGGCTGATGACGCACT
>BEHK01000152.1 GCA_002898775.1 bacterium HR08
AGAGCATGTCGCGGTGAAAGATGAGGAGATTTTCGATGAGCCCGCGATACCAGCGCTTCCGCTGCTTTCGCAGATCGGCGAGCGTCTCCGGCACTTCGGTCCACGCGATCGGATAGGGGAGGAAATCCACGCGCCCCTCGATCCGCTTGTCGTAGATGTAGCGGTAGAGCCGGAGGATGATCTCCAGATCTTCCGTGATCGTCCGCAGGGCGCGGCGGGCATACTCGCGCCCGAGCCGCGTGCGCATGTTCTCGGTGAGGAAGCCGCCGATGCGAATGAGCACGTCCCGGCGATAGAGGGCGAAGACCCCCGAGAGGATGAGCAGCGCATTCCACGCGGCCAGCGCCGTTCGCCCCATGGTGAACGAGCGGAGATATTCGACGAACTGAAGGAGCACGAGGGGGCGTTGAGGCAGTTGCTTCGGACGCACGCGTCCGGACGCCGTCGTGCGTCCATTGGCGACGCTGATTTGTCCGCCGATGGCGAGGATCTTCTCCGGAGCCTTCTGCACAGCCGCGATGAGCTGGAGGAGCGCTTCCTCATCAATGAGCGAGTCGGCGTCCACCGTGCAGACGTAGGGGGAGAGCGCCACATTGATCCCCGCATTGAGAGCGTCGGCCTTGCCCCCCCTCTCTTTATCCACGAGGATGAGGCGTTGGACGTGAGCCGGCCGCCCATCGGTGGCTTCGTAAAGACCTCTTATGGGGGCGGTCTCCAGCGGAACCTCATAGAGGAGATCCCGCCGCGTGAGGCGAAAGGCGTCAATGAGGACGTCCCGCGTGCGATCCGTCGAACCATCGTTGATCACGATGATCTCCAGACGCGGATACTGCAGGCGCAAGAGGGCGCGCACGGATTCGACGATCGTCCGCTCCTCATTGTGGGCCGGCACAAGCAGCGAGATCGGGGGCGTATAGGGAGAGGCATGAGCCGACTCCGGATCGAGCGCGAACCGTTCCTGCAGGAGGAGGCGAATGCGCCGGAAGGCGGTGAGCATGAGGAGGAGATTCACCGTGTTGTACAGCAGCGTGTAGCCGATGATGAAAAGCTGAATCGCGATAATGGCCTCGATCAGCATGAGTCGCTGTTCTCCCTTCGGCCCCGCCCTCCCACGGGTGGGGCGGGTCGCGCGTCATCGGTAGAGAATCCAGAGGACCATGGCGCCATACAGAAGGATCGTGATCAGCAGCGGGCGATCCGTCAGCAGGGCCATCTCCGGATTCCCTCCCTCCTGTTGGCGATACACGAGATACAGATAGCGAAAGATGCCGTACAGGACAAGCGGGATCGTATATTTCAGCGCATCGGTATGGAGTCGGGCGATCGTCTCGCTTGAGAGCGTGTAGAGCGCGTATGTGACGATGGTCGCGGCCGTCACCATGGCGATCATCTGATCCAGGAGGAGCGCGTTGTACATGGCCAGGCTCGCGCGATGCTCGGCCGCCGATTCGTTGAGCGCGAGCAGCTCGTGCCGACGCTTGCTCAATCCCAGGAAGAGCGCCAGCAGCAAGGTGCAGATGAAGAACCAGGGCGAGAGGGGGACGGCGACGGCCTCTCCTCCGGCCACGGCGCGCAAGACGAATCCGGCGGCGATGGCGAAGACATCGAGGATCACGATCCGCTTCATCCAGAGGGAATAGATGATCTGCAGCAGCACATAGCTGAGCGCGGTGATCCCGAAGGCTACACTGAGCCGAAACGAGAACGCGAGCGCGACCAGGAGGACAAGTGCGCAAACTCTTGCGGCGAGGCGCGGCGAGAGCGCCCCGGAAGCCAGCGGTCGCCGCGCTTTTCGCGGATGAAGGCGATCTCGCTCAATGTCGCGCAGGTCGTTGAGCACGTATATGCCTCCGGAGAGCAGGCAGAAGATCGCGAAGGCGGCCAAGGCTCGGAGCGCGCGCTCCACCTCCAGCAGATGCTGCGAGAAGACGAGGGGGGCGAAGAGGATGAGGTTCTTCGTCCAGTGGTGCGGACGAAACGAGAGCCAGAGCAGTCGCAGTGTCTCGCGCATCAGAAGAGCCACTGCCAGAAGATGAAGGCTCGCCATGTTCGTTGCGTGAGCGTATCCCGCCAGGAGCGCGCTTCCACACCGAGGCGCGAACGGGTCCCTATCCACGCGGCGAGCCGAGCGGCGGCTTCATGCGCCCAGTAGCGGGCCGTGGCCTCATCCGACAGCCACGCGTAGCCATAGCGGAGTTCGTAGGACCATCGCGGACGGGCCTCTTGCTTGAGGGCGATGTAGGGCATCACGGTCCGGATCGTCAGCGTGTTGTATCGAAGCGCATCGCGGGCGTACCAATCTCGAAAGTACGATGTCCCGAGTTCCACCACGCGGAGGGCGCGGGGCCGGTAGCTCATCAGAGCGCGCGCGGACCATTGCCAGTTTCGATCCTGATACCAGGCGCGCGCGAGGTCGGCGCGAAGCGACCATTCCGGGTGTGGTTCCCAACGCGCCGCGAGGAAGGCCTGATGAAGGCGCAGAAAGTCCAGCGTGTTCTCCGGTTTCAAGAAACGCGCCTGAAGGGGGATCAGGCGATAGCCCACGCTCGCCCCTTTTCGCGCATCCTCGTAGCGCAGGAAGGTGTGGACGGCATGCGTGCGATTCCCATCCGAATATCGCGCGAACGCATATTCGGTTCGCGTCCAGAGCGTGGAGGAGAGGCGGTGGTCATAAGCGACGCCGACGCGGTTCTCGACGAAGATCCCGAATCGCACGTCAGCGGCGAAGCTCCGTCCCAGGAAGGGACCTCGTCGGACGTCGAGCGCGAAGCGGTGATTCGGAGCGCTCCGGGAGAGGTTCGCGGCGAAGGTGAGGAAGTCCTTTTCCGGGACCGATCCCCTCGCGTTATTCTGAAAGAGGGAGGCTCCGATCTCACCGGTGAGCGACCAGTGTGGGGAGAGTTGGCCGTCCAGACCGAGAACGGGTGTCCAGATGGTGAAGTCATAGATGTCGAAGCCGCCCGATCGGTTCACGACCTGATCCCGAGCGCCTCGGAAGCTGCCGTGCAGGGCCCACCTCTCGCCCACGGGGTAACGCGCGCGCGCCATGGCGTGTTCGAGGCGATATCGAATGCGCGTCACGGGGATCTCGAAGAGGCGGTCGGCGCGCCCTTCCAGGACGTCCGTCTCCTGGCGGTCGTAGGAGAGCTCGAGCGTTGGGTGAAGCAGGGGCTGCAGCCGCCAATATCCCGCCAGGGCCGTCTCCTCTTGAGGGGCGCGCTCGAGCGCGCGTTGATATTCGTGCAGGGCTTCGCGCCGATGGCCGCGTCGCTCCAGGAGTTGACCACGAAGCGCTGCTCCTTCCGGATGCGTGGGCTCGAGCGCGCGCGCGCGCTCGAGCCATTGTTCCGCCTGCGAGAGGTCTTCTCGCGCGAGGGCGATGCGGGCCAGCCCGAGCAGCGCTTCCACATGTCGGGGCTGCAGGCGCAGCGCTTGCCGAAAAGCGTCCTCGGCGGCGCGCAGGTCCCCATGCCATCGGCAAATCGTTCCGATCCAGAAATACGCCTCCGCATCTTGCGGCTGCCGATGCACCACCTGCCGGTAGAGGTCCAGAGCGCGCTCCGTCTTCCCTGAGAGGCGATAGGCATCGGCCAGAGCGCGAAGGACCGCCGTATCCTGCGGAGCTCGAGCCGTCGCGCGCGTATAGGCCGCGATGGCATCTCGCACGCGTCCTTGAGCCATGTACAGATCTCCCAACCCCCGATCGCGCCCGGGCACTTCCGGGTGCTCCCGGAGCCACGCTTCTGCCTCCTGAAATCGCCGGGTGCGCAGAAGCACCGACATCCAGAGTTCGATGGCTTCTTCGCTCTGAGGAGCAGTAGCCAATGCCGCGCGCACGTCGGCTTCGGCCTCCGCCCATCGCCCCAGATGAAGGAAAATACGGGCGCGTCCCAGGCGCGCGTCCACATGCTGCGGGGCTTGTGCGAGCACGCGGCCATAGGCGGCCAGCGCATCCTCCACATTCCCCTTCCACCGGTGCAGCGTGGCGATCCAGAAGGTGGCCTCCAGGTCGTCGGGAACTCGAGCCAACACGGCGTGATAGTGCGCCAGCGCCTCGTCCCATCGTCCCTGTCGGCGAGAGACCTCCCCCAAGAGGCGCAAAACGTCCGGGTCTTGCGGGCGCGCGGCCTTCAGCTCGTACAAGCGCCGGGCCGCTTCCTCCAACTCCCCACGCTCGATGAGCCGCTGGATGGGCTCCAGGGGAACTTGCGAGGCTCCGTGGACGAACGCCCCTTCGCCGTTCATCGCTCGGCCCATGAGTAGCAGAAACAGCAGGGCTCCGCTCATGCTCCCTCCCTCACCAAGCGAAAATCCCTCACGATGATCGTTCCCGTCCCGATGCGCTCATCCGGGTCGTCATCAATGACCAGGTGAACCGTTCGGACATCGGCGAGGGTGAAGCCCTCGGTCCTCCATTCCGGCCGGGTGAGATCCACACGTACCGTCTGCCAGCCCGGGGATAGCGCGCGAAGGGAGAGTCGAAATCGGGCGTACTGCTTCGGATCGAGATTCTTCAGGTAGACGAAGAGCAGGTCCGGTGCCCCCGAGGAGAAGAGGCGAAATTCCAGCCAGCGGGCCGCGGTCCAATCGGTGAACTCGACACCGGCCAGAATCTCGCCATAATCATTGTCACGCGTTGTGAATCGCCAGCTCATACGGACGCCCCCTTCGGCCGGAGCGCGCGTGAGCGAGCACCCGCTGACTTCGAGATACACTTGCCACGCCGAGGGGGCGTTCAATTCGGGGAAGGCATGCGCCGGCTCCCCCTCAGGCCATACGGCGGACGCGCTGGAGGCTTTCGCATGAAAGCGTGGACGCAGAAGCGCCACCGTCGGTCCCCACGTCCGCACCACCTCGAAATCTTCGGCATGAGTGCGAATCCATTCGCGGACCGGATACGGAGCCTCATAGGTCGGCGGGTCGTAGAAGAAGACATAATCCACGCCATGCTCGGTGAGCGCTCGCTGCCACTGCGCATAGGTCGTCGCGCGCGGCAAATGGGCGAGCTTCACGAATTCCCAGGTCGGGATGTGAACGAGTCGGTTCGTATGCTCCCATCCGTAGAGCAATGCGGCAAAATCCGGCACGGTATACGCGATCGTGCGATGCCGGATGTGGTCGGCGATCCAGACCAGAGCATCCATCACGGGGCCGTAACCTCCAATGAGCGGGTAGTTGGCGATCGCTTCCGGTCCGCTTCGATGTGTGCGCAGGAGGCGGAGGATGGTATGGCCGCACCCCCACGTCCTGTTCTCGACCAGATGTCCACCGGTCGCCAGGACGGCGAAGAGCGCAGCCCCAATCGCGAATGCGGTGACCGCCGCGCGGCCGGATCGGGTGAGGTCGTTCAAGAGGGCGAGCCATCCGAGGATGGCCACGCCGCAGACCGCCAGGATGTAGCGGGGCTCGCGATAGGGGTTCAAGATCCACCAGAGCGCGGTGCTGAGCGGCAACGTCATGAGCGTCCAGAAGAGGAGCCGTTGCCGC
>BEHK01000153.1 GCA_002898775.1 bacterium HR08
GGAGACGATCATCAGCCTCCCCTTCATCACGGCCGATGCCACCGGGCCCAAGCATTTGGAGATGAAGCTGACGCGCTCGAAGTTCGAGCAGTTGACGGCCGATCTGGTGGAGCGATGCGTGGGGCCGGTGCGCCAGGCGCTCGCCGATGCGAAGATGACCGAGCGGGACATTGATGAGGTGATCTTGGTCGGAGGAGCGACGCGGATCCCGGCCGTGCAGCAACTGGTGCGCCGGCTGCTCGGGAAGGAGCCGAATCAGTCGGTGAACCCGGATGAGGTCGTGGCCATCGGAGCGGCCATTCAGGCGGGCGTCCTCGCGGGCGAGGTCAAGGAGGTCCTGTTGTTGGACGTCGTCCCGCTCTCGCTCGGTGTGGAGACGCTCGGTGGGGTGATGACCAAGATCATCGAGCGGAACACCACGATCCCTGTGCGGCGGACGGAGATCTTCACGACGGCCGAGGACAATCAGACGGCCGTGGACATCCACATCCTGCAAGGTGAGCGCGAGATGGCGCGCGACAATCGCACGCTCGGCCGGTTCCGTCTGGAGGGCATCGCGCCGGCGCCGCGCGGCGTCCCGCAGATCGAGGTGACCTTCGATATTGACGCGAATGGGATTCTGCACGTGAGCGCGCGGGATAAGGCGACCGGGCGCGAGGCCAAGATCACGATCACCGGTTCGACGCAGCTCTCCAAGGAGGAGATCGAGCGGATGATTCGCGAGGCCGAGATGTACGCCGAGGAGGATCGGCGTCGGCGCGAGTTGGTCGAGGCGCGCAATCAGGCCGATAGCCTCGCTTATCAGGTCGAGCGCACCTTGCGCGATCTGGGCGAGAAGGTGCCGGCGCCGGAGCGCGCTCGCGCCGAGCATCTGATCCAGGAGATCCGCCAAGCGATCAAGGAAGAGGCGGGGATCGAGCGCATCCGTCAGCTCATGTCCGAGCTGCAGCAGGTCGCGCATCAGATCGCGGCGATCGCCTATGGGCAGGCGACCTCGGCAGGAGCGGGGACGTCGGGCCGATCCGATGGAGGATCGGATGATGTGATTGATGCCGAGTTCAAACCCAGTCATTGAGACCCACGTGATTGGCCGAGTCGCGTGGAGCATCGCGGAGGTGAACATATCCTATGCCACGTCGAAAGAAGATACAGGCGGAGGAGCCGGTTCTCCCTCCGTCGGAGGAGCCGGCTTCCGGGTATGAGGAGTCGGTTGAAGCTTACGATGAGGTCCTGGAGGAGGACTATTACGACGAGGACTTCACCGTAGAAGAAGAGCCGATGGACGTCGCCGAGGAGGAGGCGGACGTCGAGGAGGAGCCGGTGGCTGAGGCGGTGTCGGAGCCGGAGGAGGAAGCGGTCGAGCCGGTCTCCCACCGATATGAGACGCGCCAGGAGATGTTGGCTCGGCTCATGCGGCGGCTCCTGGCCGCGCGCGAGCGGGTGCGGGCGACGCTGGAGCGCGTGCGCGACATCAACGGGCAGCTTCGGGATGCTGGGCCCCGCCCGCCCGATCGCTTGAAGGAGCAGTATCAGCGGGCGCTCGCAGAGTTGAGCGCTGCACGGCGGGAGGAGAATCTCGCGCGAGCTGAACTCATCCAGGCGCTCAACTGGCGAGGGTGATGCGGCTCCTGCCGTGAGCGCGCTCCGGGGACAGGCGCCAGCAGAGGCCCATACGTGAAGCCATCGGCGCGCGAAGCGAGCTATGGCGGTCAAGTACAAAGACTACTACGAGATCTTGGGGGTCCCCCGGACGGCCACTCAAGAGGAGATCAAAGCGGCCTTTCGCCGCTTGGCCCGAAAGTACCACCCGGATTTGAATCCGGGGGACAAGCAGGCCGAGGAGAAATTCAAGGAGATCAACGAGGCGTATGAGGTTCTTGGGGACCCCAAGAAGCGGGAGCTGTACGATCGGCTGGGGCCGAATTGGAAGGCGGGTGCGGACTTCACGCCGCCGCCCGATTGGGAGAAGATCCGCATTGACTTCGGCGATTTCGACTTCTTCACCGGCGGACCGGGGACCTTCAGCGACTTCTTCGAGATGCTCTTTGGTGGGTTGCGCGGGCGGACGGCCTCACGTCGTTCGGCGACGGGCACGCGGGTGGGGTGGGGCGTTCGGGGGACTGATGTCGAGTCCGAGCTGACGCTCACGTTGGAGGAAGCGCATCGGGGGACGACGCGTCGCGTCACGCTGCCTAATGGGCGGACGGTCGAGGTGAAGATCCCGGCCGGCGTACGCGAGGGGTCGGTGATTCGGCTCGCCGGGCAAGGAGAGCCGGGCGTGGGTGGGCCTCCGGGTGATCTCTATCTGAAGGTGCGGGTGCAGAAGCACCCGATCTTCACGGTCTCTGGCGATGACGTCTACGTCGAGGTGCCGATCACGCCATGGGAGGCCGTCCTCGGGGGGAAGATTCAAGTCCCCACGTTGGACGGCATGGTCGAGGTGACGCTCCCGCCGGGCTCACAGAGCGGGCAGAAGCTGCGATTACGCGGTCAGGGATTGAATCGTCGGCGCGGCGGACGCGGCGATCAGTACGTGCAGCTTCGGATCGTCGTCCCCACCAACCCAACGCCCACTGAGCGGCGCTTGTTCGAGCAATTGGCGCGCGAGTCGAGTTTCAATCCGCGGCGATGAGTCGCGCGCGAGGGGATCACGGCTGAAGGGAGGGGGACCATGGATGTCAATCGGTTGACGGAAAAGGTGCAAGAGGCTGTGCGGGCCGCGCAGAGTCTGGCGGCGCGCTACAGCCATCAGCAGATTGATGTCGAACATTTGCTCCTTGCGCTGTTGCAGCAAGAGGGGGGATTGGCGTCGGCGATCTTGGAGAAGGCGGGTGTGGATCCGAAGCTCGTCCGCGCTCGCTTGGAGCAGGAGCTGGCGCGCTGGCCCAAAGTGAGCGGTCCGGCGGCTGGCCCGGATTACGTGTACATCACGGGGCGCCTCAACCGTCTCTTCACCGTGGCCGAAGATGAAGCCGCGCGGCTCAAGGACGAGTACATCAGCGTCGAACACCTCCTGCTGGCGATCCTGGAAGAGGGGCGCAGCGGAGCCGCCGGGCGCATCCTGCTCGATCTGGGGCTGGATCGGGATCGGGTGATGAAGGCGCTGCAGCAGATTCGCGGCACGCAGCGGGTGACGAGTCCGACGCCCGAGGCGACCTACCAAGCGCTCGAGCGCTATGGGCGCGATCTGACCAAACTCGCCGCTCAGGGGAAGCTGGATCCGGTCATCGGGCGCGATGAGGAGATCCGGCGCGTGATGCAAGTCCTCTCGCGTCGGACGAAGAACAATCCGGTGTTGATCGGGGAGCCGGGCGTCGGCAAGACGGCCATCGTCGAGGGGCTCGCGCAACGGATCGTGCGGGGCGATGTCCCCGAGGGGTTGAAGAACAAGCGCGTCATTCAACTGGACATGGGCGCGCTCATCGCGGGGGCGAAATACCGGGGCGAATTCGAGGAGCGCTTGAAGGCCGTGCTCCGCGAGGTCCAGGAGTCGCAGGGCGAGATCATCCTCTTCATTGACGAATTGCACACGGTCGTGGGAGCCGGGCGCGCCGAGGGAGCGACCATGGATGCGAGCAATCTCCTGAAGCCGATGCTCGCGCGCGGCGAGCTCCGGTGCATCGGGGCGACGACCCTCGACGAATATCGCAAGTACATCGAGAAGGACGCCGCGCTCGAACGCCGCTTCCAGCCCATCCTGGTCGGCGAACCCTCGGTCGAGGACACGATCTCGATCCTGCGCGGATTGAAGGAGCGGTACGAGGTGCATCACGGGGTGCGCATCAAGGATTCGGCCTTGGTGGCGGCGGCGATGCTCAGTCATCGCTACATCTCGGATCGCTTCCTGCCGGACAAGGCCATTGATCTTGTGGACGAGGCGGCGGCGCGGCTGCGGACCGAGATTGATTCGATGCCTTCGGAATTGGATGAGATCCTCCGGCGGATCATGCAGCTGGAGATCGAGCGCGAGGGCTTGAAGCGCGAGACCGATCCGGCCTCGCGCGAGCGGTTGCGCAAGATCGAGGATGAGCTGGCCGAGCTGCGCGTGCGGGCGGATCGGCTCCGCGCGCAGTGGGAGGAGGAGAAGCAGATCCTGGCCCGCTCGCGCGAGCTGCGGGAGCAGATCGAGCAGACGAAGATCCTCATTGAGCAAGCCGAGCGCGCGTATGACCTCAACCGCGCGGCCGAGTTGCGCTATGGGCGTCTGGTCGAGCTGGAGAAGCAGATGCGGGAGCAGGAGGCGAAGCTCGCCGACTTGGCGGCGCGGCATGGTGGCACGCGCTTGCTCAAGGAAGAGGTGGACGAGGAGGACATCGCTGAGGTCGTGAGCCGTTGGACGGGCATCCCCGTGAGCCGCTTGCTGGAGGGGGAGATCCAGAAGCTGCTGCGCTTGGAGGAGGAGCTCCATCGTCGCGTCGTCGGTCAGGAGGAGGCGGTGCGCGCGGTCGCCGAGGCCGTCCGCCGCGCGCGCGCGGGATTGAAAGACCCGAATCGTCCGATCGGAAGCTTCATCTTCCTCGGTCCCACGGGCGTGGGGAAGACGGAGCTGGCCCGCGCGCTCGCCGAGTGCCTCTTCGACGACGAGCGCGCGCTGATCCGGATTGATATGTCCGAGTACATGGAGAAGCACTCGGTGGCTCGCCTGATCGGTGCGCCGCCCGGATACGTCGGCTACGAGGAGGGGGGGCAACTCACCGAAGCCGTGCGTCGTCGCCCCTATTCGGTCATCCTCTTCGACGAGCTGGAGAAAGCGCATTGGGATGTCTTCAATATCCTCTTGCAGATCCTCGACGACGGGCGGCTGACCGACAGTCATGGCCGGACGGTGGACTTCAAGAACACGATCATCATCATGACGTCGAACATCGGGAGTCATCTGATCCTGGAACATCGCGGCGGAACGGGGGAGAGCTACGAACGGATGAAAGAAGCCGTGCTCGCGGAATTGCGGCGGACCTTCCGCCCCGAGTTCCTGAATCGCGTGGATGAGATCGTCGTCTTCCACGCGCTGACGGAGGAGCATTTGAAGCGCATCGTGGAGATTCAGTTGGAGCGGCTGCGGCAGCGCCTGCGGGATCGGCAGATCGAGTTGGAACTGAGCGAGCGGGCGAAGGCGCATCTGGCCGAATGGGGGTATGATCCGGTCTTCGGCGCGCGGCCGCTCAAGCGGGTGATCCAGCGGGAGGTGGAGACGCCGCTGGCGAAATTGATCCTGCAAGGGGAGGTGCGAGATAATTCCCTCGTGATTGTGGATGAG
>BEHK01000154.1 GCA_002898775.1 bacterium HR08
GTCCGAGACCGTGCCGTTTTTGAGGATCATGATCTTGACGTCCACGCCGCCGACATCGCAGATGCAATCGGCATCGGGGAAGAAATAGAGGCCGGCCGTCGCATGCGCGATCGTCTCCACAATGGCACAGTCGGCGCCGATGATCTCCTTGAGCAAATCCTTCCCATAGCCGGTGATGCCGACGGCCAGAATCTCCCCCTCGCCGATCGCTTCGCGAATCTGGCGAAAGAGCGCCTTCGCGTCCTCAATGGGGTTTCCTCGACTGAGGGCGTAACAGGAGAAGACCAACTCTTTCTCCGGGGAGAGGCAGACGGCCTTGGCCGTGGTCGAGCCGAAATCGCAGCCGAGGATCACGCGCGAGAGATCCGGCGCTGCGCGCCGCAGCGCGAGCCGCGAGGCGGCCCGCCCGTTGGTCCCATTCCCATACGCGCGCGCGAACGCCTCTAACTCCTCCGGCGTCGTCCACAACCCCTTTCGTCCCTCCCGCTTCTTCTCCTCATACTGTCCCTCCTCGATCCACCATCGGAGCTTCTCCGTGCCTTGGTAGATCCCGGTCTCTTCCGGTTCGCGCCGCGCGATCTCGATGCATCCGAGGGCCGCATAGTAGAGCGCATCCTTGGGGACGCAAATGAGCGAAGCCGGATCGCGGTCCTCCGGCAGCGGGACCTGGCGCTCCTTCCAGATCTTGATCAGGTGATGGCGCCACGCCTGCTGCAGCCCCTTGAAGAAGAGGTTCGGTCCGCCCAGGAGCAAGACTTCGGGCATCGGCGTATTGCCGCGCGTGAGCGTCGCCAGATTCTGATAGACGACGGCCTCAAAGAGCGAGGCGATGATCTCCTCGACCGGGACGCCCGCCTTGAGCAGCGTGTTGGCATCCGCCTCGGCGAAGATGCCACATTTGCTGCTGATCTTATGGAGCGGATATCCCTCGTAGCGCATCTCCGCAAGTCGTTCCAAGGGGATTTGCAGTTTCCGCGCCGTCTTCTCAATGAACGTGCCCGTGCCGCCCGAACACGCGCTCTGCATGAGGACCTGCTTTCCCTTGGACTGCCCCTCACCAGTGAAGAAGATCGTCTTCATGTCCTCGCCGCCGATCTCGCTGACGAATCGGACGGCCGGATGCAAGCGCTCGACGGCCGCCGCCACGGCGACGACCTCCTGGACCACCCGAGCGCCCACGAGCGAGGCGATCAGCCCCGCGCCCGAACCCGTGAAGAAGACGCGATCTCGCCCCGGCGTCAGCCCATGCTCGCGCTCCAAGCGGGTGAGGAATTCGAGGACCTTCTCCGCTTGCCGCGTGTTGTGTCGCTCATAGGCCTGGGCGAGAAGATCGCCTTCTGGCGAGGCCAGGACATACTTGCACGTCGTGCTGCCGACATCAATGCCACAGATCATCGCTCCTCCTCCTCACCGATCTGCTCGCATCACGCGGCGATCGAGCGTCCCATCTTCCGCGCCACATGGATGACGTAGTTCGCCGCCGTGCCCGCGTATCCGTAGTGAGGAATGCGATAGGTGCTGCGTTGAACCTCCGGATGCCGCTCTTCGTAGCGCCGAATCGCCTCCAGGGTGAGGCCGGTCTTGGCGAGCACCTCCTCGAATTCCGCCTGCGCCCGCCGCTTGGCTTCGGTCAGGATCATCTGGCATCGGGAGAGCGCATGCACCTCCGCATCGCCCTTCACCTCGATCGGTGCGTAGAGCAGATCCGGGTAACGTCCGAGCACGTTGGCCATCGCCCCAATGGACATGGTGTTCGGCATGCACGAATAGGGCGACAGCTCGCAAATCATGTGCGCCTTCTTGTGCCGATAGGCGTAGAGCGCCTTCCCCACAAGCATGTGCCCCTCTCCGCCCCGCAACTCGTAATGATAGAACGGCTTCGCCAACCGCTTGAGTTCCTCCTGATCGGGGAGTTCGTAGGGGAGATCGCCAAGCGCCCTGCGGAAGCGATTGTAGACGAAATGATAGATGTGCTCCAACGCGCGGATGAGCGCGATCTTCTTGCGGTCGCGCTCGGCGCCCTTCCATTCTTCGGAGGTGATCGGCGAATGCAGCAGATAGTCGAGCCAGACGGCGATCGGCGGTGGGATGACCTCGGCGCCTTCCTGCTCGAGCCAGCGCTTGATGTTGTAATTGCCTTCGCCCTCGTGCGTCTGGAGCCAGAATTCACCCGTGATCTTCACCTTCGGTTTGACCCGGAGCCGATCTACCCGAATGCTCGCCCATCGCTTCCTGACCTCGCGCAGGGCATCGGTGAAGTAATCCGTCAGGACGTGCCAGGCGAAGATCTTCAGCTTCCCCCCTTGGAGCTTCGACTGAGGCCGATTCCGAAACACGTCGTAGAGATACTCGATGCTCTCCCTCAGGACGCGATCCGTCTCCCCGGGGGTGACCTCATACGGGCGCGTCATGTACTCCAGATCGGTCAGCACATCGGCGCACAGAATAGCCCAGACGAGCCCCAGACTCAGGGGGAGGTTGATCTCCAATCCCCCACCATGGGTCGCCCCCTGATCCAGCTGGTTCTGCGCCAGGAGAAAGAGGCGAAAGTCTCGCAATCCGAGCCCATCGAGCGCCATCGTGTACGATTCGTGATACTGACCGAAACGACACGGACCGCATGCCCCCGCCGTCAAGAAGACATACCGCTTCACGACCTCATCTCGACCGTGCGCGGCCATCTCCGACTTGAGGAAATTCACCAGATTCCCCGTCGTGAAGATCGTCGGACAACACGCCCCGACGTCAATCAACTCCTTCCCCGCGTCCAGATCCGCCCGCGTGATGTTCGGAAGCGGCTGGGCCTTGTAGCCCAGGTTGTGCATCACGCCTTGAATCAACCGCTCATGCTTCCAGGTCAACCCTCCGAAGAGGATCGTCACTGTCGCGCGCTCCTCGCGCGTGAAGGGACGTGGTCGGTAGGCCGTGTAATGGTTGATCCTCGTGATCGTCTCCATAGGCGCTCCCCTCCTCCCTTTGGATCCCCACTAGACTGACATGTCAGTCTAGTGGGGAGGTAAAAAAAATTCACGGTGTAGCCGAGCGCGCGAAGACTCCTCGCAAGCCGAAGTTGAAGAGCTCCTCGACGACGGTCTCCAGCGGAGGCATGTCCTCGCGACGCGTCGTCAGTTGATCCGCCACTTCTTTCATCGTCCCCAAGATGCAGGACGCGACGATGCGCGTTTGACACGGACGCACCAGGCCCATGCGAATGCCATGTTCCAATGAACGCTCAATGAGCGAGAGGACGCGATCATAAAAGGCTTGCAATACGGCCGCCGAGCGTTCGTCCAAGCCCGCCGCCTGATGGAGGAGAATCTTGGTCAGTTCAGGGTCTCGAACCAGAAACTCCAGAACACGACCGATGTTCGCCTTGACCTGCTCCAGGGGATCCGGCGCGCCCGGGGTGAGATCAATCGGCTTGATCCGCTGGCGCAGCTCCTTGAGGACCTCCTCCAGGAGGCTATCGAAGATATCACGCTTGCTCGTGAAATAGAGATAAAACGTGCCGCGCGCAATACCGGCGCTCTCGATGATGTCGGAGACACTGGCGTTGTGATAGCCCTTTTGCGAGAAGACGTGCTTGGCGAAGAAGAGGATCTGATTCCGCCGCGCTTCCTTCAGCTCTTTCTGAACAACCACCCCGCCTTTCCTCCCGGTCGGTCTCTCCCGCAAGGGGAATTCGTATCACACAACGCCCGCAGGTGTCAAGCTGGGTGTGGAGCCGCAGGGAACCAATGGCGGGCCATCGCCGTCTTCGGAGACCTCCCTCACCAGGAGACGTCACGCGGTCTCTCAGATCCGGACGCGAGCGCGCGCTATTTGCTGTAGCGGTAGGTGATCCGTCCCCGCGTCAGATCATAGGGGGAAAGTTCCACGCGAACGCGATCTCCCGGAAGAACGCGGATATAGTTCTTCCGCATCTTCCCGGAGAGATGAGCGAGCACTTCATGCCCATCTCCATCGAGCTTCACGCGGAAGGTCGCATTGGGCAACGCCTCCACGACCGTTCCATCAACCGGAATCATGTCTTCTTTGCTAATAGGCGTTCACCTCCTTCATTCGTGGTCTGTGGACTCCTATGAGGCTTCCTCAATATAGGTGAACGAGACATCGCGGTCATCCTCCGCCTCCGCAGAGGAGGCGCGCAGGAGCGCCCCATAGGTGAACGGAACCAGAGCGAACTTCTCCGTCACCTGTGAGACCAAGCGCTCCCCCAGCTCCATCCGCAGAAACTCCAAGAACCGCTGGATCTCTCGCTGCATGGCATCCATCTTGTCGCGCATATTGAGGATGATCTCGACCCCCGCCAGGTTCACCCCCAACTCGCGCGTGAGCGTCAAGATGAATTCCAATCGTTGCAAATCCTGCTCTGAATAGTAGCGCGTGTTCCCCTTCGAGCGCGATGGTTTCAACAAGCCATGCCGCTCATACAGGCGCAGGGTCTGTGGGTGGATCCCATACGCCTCAGACACGGCGCTGATCGTGTAGCCTTTCTCTTTCCGCCTCTTCACCCCATCGGCCTTCCTCAAGATATGCGCGCTGAAAGACTTCCGAAGCGTATGCTAATATATGAGTCTTGCTTTGTCAAGTTTCCCATCACTGACCTTTTCCCTATTGAGCTACTGGAGGAATACCCAGCGCCTGTTGGCAATACTTGACATACTGAGACTCATATTTTATTATAGAATCCGGCTAAAAGCTCGGCTTTGGGCTTTTAGCTCCACAGCGGGTATTTGAACGTAGGCAGGTTGTTCGCGGGGTGCTATAATCTCCTGGTGCGTGAAGGGGGCTCGGAATGGGCCCTTTCGGAATTTCACGGCCAGGAGGGGAGAAGGGCAATGACGACGCGGGTGAAATTGGCTGAGGAAGCCCTCTCGAAGTTTGACAGTCGCTACTTGATCTGCTCGGTTGTGGCCAAACGCGCCAAGCAGTTGGTGAAGCATCCGGAGAGTCAGGGCTTGGCGTGGGCCATCAACCAAGCGATGAAGGAGCTGAACGAAGGGAAGATCCCCTTCGAGCTGCCGGAGTTGGAGAGGCCGCAAGCACGTCGTGGGCGGCGGACTCGGGCCTCTCGTTGAGAGGGCAGACAGCTGGTGAAATCTCGCAGAGGAGGGAGGGACCATGGCCAAGGCAGTGGGCATTGATCTTGGGACGACGAACTCGGTGATCGCCATCATGGAGGGA
>BEHK01000155.1 GCA_002898775.1 bacterium HR08
GATATCATCGTCTCCGGGATCAATCACGGGGGGAATCTCGGCGATGACGTGCTCTATTCGGGGACGGTCGCCGGCGCTCTGGAGGCGCTCGTCTACGGACTGCCCGGGGTGGCCATCTCGCAGGTGGGGCGCGGGGAGGTGGACTTCGAACCGGCGGCCCATTTCGCCGCGATCCTGGTGCGCCGGGTCTTAGCCGAGGGATTGCCGGACCGCACGGTCTTGAATGTGAACGTCCCACGGGGGCCGATTCGCGGCGTGCGCTTCACGCATCAGGGCACGCGCGTCGCCCGCATTCGCATTCATCATGGGGTGGACCCGCGCGGCCGCCGCTACTACTGGATTGGCGAGGAACACGCCGAGTGGAATCATGAGGAGATGAGCGACTACGAAGCCATCCGGGAGGGATATATCTCGATCACCCCACTGCACAATAATCTCACCAATTTTCGCGCCCTGGAAGCGTTGCACGCTTGGGCGGCGCTCACCGATGAATTCGCTCTCCCCGAATCGAAACGGTGACCCCTACGCGCGCGCGCGCCACCGCATGGTCGAGCGCTTGCGCGAGCGGGGGATTCGCGACCCGCGCGTCCTGGAGGCGATGGAACGCGTCCCTCGCCATCTCTTCGTCGAAGAAGCCCTCTGGGCACGCGCGTATGAGGATCATCCGTTGCCGATCGGCTATGGGCAGACCATCTCGCAGCCCTATATGGTGGCGCGGATGACCGAGCTGTTGGAGGTCAAGCCGGGCGATCGCGTCCTGGAAGTGGGCGCGGGCTCGGGCTATCAGACGGCGATTCTCGCCACCTTGGGGGCGCGCGTCTACGCCGTCGAACGCATCCCGGAGCTGGCCGCGCGCGCGCAGGCGACGCTCGAAGCCTTGGGGATCACGCAGGTCCTGATTCGCGCCTTCGATGGGACGCTCGGATGGCCGGAGATGGCCCCATTTGACGCCATCCTGGTCGCTGCCTCAAGCCCCACGGTCCCACCGCCGTATTTGGAGCAACTCGTCGTCGGAGGACGTCTGGTGATGCCCGTTGGCGACGAGACGTATCAGCAGCTCTTGCGCTTGATCAAGGGAGAGCGCGAGCACACGGTCCAGTGGCACGGGGGCTGTGTGTTCGTCAAACTCATCGGGCAATACGGATGGAAGGAATGAGGGACGCTGAAGAGCGCGCCAAATCCAAGGGGACAGCACCGCCGGCTCCTCTCGCGCTCCTGGCGCGGTGCGTTCTCTCGGGCCGTTCCCTTGTGCGAGGCCTTCGCGCGGGCCTGCGTCGGCTCTATGACTGGACGCTCCGCTTAGCGGAGACGCCGCAGGCCGTGCTCGCGCTCTTCGCGATCGCCTTCGTCGAGTCCTCGTTCTTTCCCATCCCTCCCGATGCGCTCTTGATCGCGATGGTCGTCGCGACTCCTCGGCGCTTCGCGCGCTATGCGGCCGTGTGCACACTGGGCTCGGTGCTCGGCGGGATGTTCGGATACCTCATCGGGTATGCTTTCATGGAGACGCTCGGATGGCGCATCATTGACTTCTACAACGCGCGCGCGCTGTGGGGGGCATTTCAGGCCAAGTATCAGGCCTATGGCCTCATCTTCCTCGCCATCGCGGCCTTCACGCCGATCCCTTACAAGGTCGCGACTATCGCTTCGGGCGCGACGCAGATTGATTTCCTGGCCTTCTCGTTCGTCTCGGCGCTGGGGCGGGGAGCGCGATTCTTTCTGGTCGCGGGTCTGCTGCGCCTGTTCGGGGAACCGATTCGCGCGTTCATCGAGCGCTATTTCGATGCGCTCTCGCTTTTGTTTGTGCTCTTGCTCATCGTGGGCTTCCTCACCCTGGGCGTCTTGCGATGAGCTTGTCGCAGCCCGCACGGGCGGGACGCTCGGGGCACCCCAAGCGATCAGGAAGGGGCACGGCATGCCGTGCCCGTACTTCGCGTCGGTTCGAGCGCTTTCCCCATGCGGAAAGCGTCCATCTCGCCCAGGTAATATCCCCGGATCCGTTTCAGCACCCGATATCCGTGCTTCTCGTAGAAGCGAATCGCGCCGTGGTTATCCACGGCCGTCTCGAGGAAGATGGCCCGCGCGCCCGCCTGGCGCAGTCGTCGCTCCGCCTCTCGCAGAAGGCGGCTGCCGATGCCTCGCCCCTGCTGGTCGGGGTGCACATCTATGGTCACCAGATGTCCGACGCGAGCGCCCCTGCGTCCCGGCTCCAGGCGCGCGATGAGGAAGCCGACAATCCGGTGCTCGGGCTCCTCGACGACGATCGTGAACGTTCGACGATCGGCGATGTAGAGGCGCATCTCCTCGGCGGTGTACGCGATGCCGGGGGGGAAACACAGTCGGTCAATCTCACAGAGGCGATCGAAATCTTCCGGTCGGTAGTCGCGAAGGGTCATTGGTAGAGTCCGGCTGTCCGAATGTATGCCTCGACCGCTTCGGGGACGAGGGAGGCGACGGATTCCCCCCTTCGAATTCGCCATCGAACTTCCGTCGCCGAGATGAATCGCGCTTCTTCAGAGAGCTCCATGCAGGCGATGCGCGAGCGGTATGGCGCGGCTTCCTCCTCCAGGAGCTGCTCAAGTGCCGAGCAGGTGAAGGCGCCTCGAGCGGCGACGATCACGCGACTCGCCGAGAAGAGGTCTTCCAGCACAGCCATACGATCTGGATAGGGCTTGGAGTACCGTCCGAGGTAGCGTCCCTGGCGATCGAGAAGACGCTCGAAGGTGTCCGAGCCGACGAGGAAGAAGATCTCCGACGTCGCATATTCCCGCCGCAGCGGCGGGATCATATCCACGAGGAAGGGGTGGCTGACCACACCGATGGCGATCGTGGGATCGGTCTCGAAGGCTGCCAGGAGCATCGCCACGCGGTCTTCGAGTGCCGCCTCGTACACGCGCTTATCGGCGTTGGTGAGGCCAGGCAGAAGCGCGATCTCCTCCAGGTCATAGTGCTCGCGCGCGCGCCGGATGATTTCGACATGAGCTCGCGTCGGAGGGTTGAATGAGGCGGGGAAGACGCCGAGCCGGGCGGGCGATCCTCCAGTTCGGCGAACCCACGCGATCGTGGGCGCCTCGGCGCGCGCCAGGCTCGCTATGGCTTCACGCGCGCGTGTTCGCCAGTATTCGACCTCGGGCGTCACCATGCGTCACCGTCCCGAGGGGGATTATACCACCCAGATTCCCGAGAGCGCGCTCCCCGTCGAAGGGTTCCACACCCTCCATGCCGGCCAGGGGCGCTTTCGAGATCAGGAGCGAACGGACTTCCGGGGACTCTTCGTCTTCCGCCGCACCAGGCGCTTGAGCTCGGCCATGAATTCGGAGACGTCTTGAAATTCCAGGTAGACGGAGGCGAAACGGACGTAGGCGACTTTGTCCAGCTCTTTAAGCCGCCGCATGATCAACTCGCCGATCTTCTGCGTCGGGCGCTCTCGATCCGGGGAGGTGCGGACATAGGATTCGACCGCGTCTACAATAGCTTCGATCTTGGCCATTGGGATGGGCCGCTTCTCGCACGCCTTCAGGATTCCCGCGAGGACTTTTTGGCGATCGAAGGGCTCCCGCCGTCCATCCTTCTTGATGACCATATAGGGGATTTCGTCAATGCGCTCATAGCTGGTGAAGCGGCGGCCGCATTTGAGGCATTCGCGACGGCGTCGGATCGAGTCGCCCTCACGCGATTCTCGCGAGTCCACCACGCGATCTTCCAAGTGTCCGCAAAACGGGCACTTCATACGCGACAGCTCACTCTCGGTTGGTGCGGGCTGCCACTCCTCCCTCACCTGAGGTCGGCTCGGCGAGCGCCGTCTCCGCCCTCATCAGCTCTCGGAGAGTCGCCCAGGAGAGCCCTTCGCGCCGGAAGAAGCACGGGCTCACCAGTACGGCCGGCCCGAAGCTCACCAGGTGCAGGATCAGCGCCATGCTCGCCGCCTTATTCTTCTCGATGCCGAGCCCCATGAGCCCCAGCATCGTCATCGTGTGGAACGCTCCGGCAGACCCTCCGGGCGTCGGCACCAGAGAGCCCGCCATCGCGAAGCCGATGACAAATATGACGGAAGCGACCGTCAAGCGCAAGCCGAAGGCGAAGGCGACCAGCCAGAAGCTCAGGACCACAAGCCCCCAGGTCAGGACCGTATAGCCCGCGATGCGGGCGAGCGCTCGGGTGTCGCGTAGGGCCGAGATCCCCTCGGCCAGATGGCGAAGGAGGTTGAGAATGGGCTGACGGAGCTTCCTCGGCAGCCCGAGCATGCGCTGCCTCAGGAGATCCACAATCCCGTCGGCCCGAGAGCGAAGCGCTGACAGTCCCACAAGGCCTAGGAGTGAAAGCGCGAGGGCCGCTTCCCCAAGGCGGGCGAACGCGGCCGGCGGTTGGTGGAGATCGCCCGAGCCGGAGACGAGAGAGAGGCTGAGCGCGAAAGCCAGTGCCACGGCGAGCATATCGCAGATGCGTTCGATGAGGATCGTGGCGATGGTGGCACTTGGGCGGATCCGCTCGCGAAGGCTGAGGACCAGAGGACGTGCCGCCTCTCCGATGCGCCCGAACACGAAGATCGTGGAGAAGCCGATCACCGTCGCAGCTATTGTGTTTCCGAGCGCAGGCGAACCTACGGGCGCCAAGAAGGCGCGCCATCGAAGAGATCGCGTCAGATAGGTCAGCAGAATCGGGAGAATGGCCAGCAGGACTACGGGCACATTCACGCGCCGGAGGCTCTCTCGGGTCAGCGACCAATCCAGCCGATACCAGAAAGCGCCCGAGAGCGCGACGGCCACGGCCGTCCACAGAAGGAATGTGCGCCATTGTCCCCGCATGGTTCGACCGATAAGGCTATCCGGATCTTCGCGGGACGGTCAAGCGCGATCGTCCCGATGCTCGTTCCCATGATCCACGCGTTGACAGGAGGGCAGGAAAGCCGTAAGATAATGCCGGTGTGAGGGGAAGCGGCGATGACGAAGGCTGACATTGCGCGGGCGATTTACGAACGGCATGGAGGACTTTCGACGCGGGAAGCGACGGCGCTTGTGGATTTGATCCTGGGGATCATCAAAAGCCGACTGGCTCAAGGGCATAAGGTGTGCCTCGGACGCGTGGGCGTGATGGAGGTC
>BEHK01000156.1 GCA_002898775.1 bacterium HR08
CGTCCGCTCTCGGAGAACTTGTCTTGGAATGGTCCCAAGTCAATCATAGCCGTCGCAAGTCGGAATTATACACAGCCGCTTCAACCCGACTCAAGGCGCAGCTCATCGGCTTCGGCCGATGTCGCCGATTCGCGAGCGACCCGCTCGGCGGCGCGCCCGACGCGCACGCGCGCCGGGCGGATCAGGGTCTTTTCCCCGAGGCGATATCCGGGCTCGACGACCTCCAGGATCATGCCGTCCTGTTCCGGCCCGACTTCGAGGACTTCGACCGCCTCATGCTGAGATGGGTCGAAGGGCTGATGAAGCGGAGCGATGACGGTGATCCCACACTGCTCCAGGCGGCGTTCGAAGAGCGCGACGATGGCGCGCAGGCCTTCCAAAAGGGCCTGCGCGTTCTCGGTCTGCTCGGCCGCGCGCACGGCTCGCTGCAACTCATCGAGCACCTCGAGCACAGGGCCGAGGATTTCCGCCAGGCGGCGCTCGAGGCGCTCCTCCAGCATTCGGGTCTGCCGTTCGCGAAAGGCTTCGATCTCCGCCCGCATGCGCTCGCGCGCTTCTTGGAACGCCCGCTCGATGGCCTGCATCCGCTCTTCGCTGATCCGGAGTCGCGTCTGCAACTCCTCGACGTAGGTGGGATACCGGGGCGTCTCCTCCGCCGGTGCTTCAGCGGGGGCCGCTTCTTCCAACCAGCGCGCGAAGCGCCGCTTATCCACGACGCGAGGCTGAGAATCGTCCGATACGGACTCCTCGACCGTCGGTTCTGCCGAAGGCTCCTCGGGTTCTCGCACCTCGTCCGGTCGCACCATGGTTCTCCCCCCTCCTCACGTCGTTTGAGCGCCGACCCGTTTCATCTCACGCGCGGGACGCGTGCTCCAGCAGCCGCCGGATCCGCTCGCGAATGGGCGGATGCGTGCTGAAGAGCGTCATGAAGGTTTCCCCGGCCAAGGGATTGACGATCATCATATGCGCGGTGGCCGGGTTGGCCTCGAGCATCGGAATACGCGAGACGCCGCGCTCCAGCTTCTCCAGGGCTCGCGCCAGTCCATAGGGATTGCCGGCGATCTCCGCCCCCGTGGCATCCGCCTGAAATTCCCGCGCGCGCGAGATGGCCATCTGGATCAGAAGCGCGGCCAGCGGAGCGAGGATGAAGAAGAGCAAACCGGCCACGCCCCGCAGCGGATTGTCGCGCTCCTCACGTCCCATGCCGCCGAAGAACAGACCCACTCGCGCCAGCATCATGATCGCGCCCGCGATCGTCGCCGCCACCGACTGGATGAGGATATCGCGATTCTTGACGTGGGCCAGCTCATGCGCGAGGACGCCCTCCAGCTCTTCGCGATTCAAAAGCTGCAGAAGCCCTTCGGTGACGGCCACCGCGGCGTGCTCCGGATCGCGCCCCGTCGCGAACGCGTTGGGCGATGGGCTGGGGATCAGGTACAGTCGAGGCATGGGCAGCCCCGCGCGCGCCGAGAGCCGGCGGACGATCGCGTACAGCTCCGGTGCTTCCGCTTCGCTCACCGGACGCGCCCCGTAGCTCGCGAGCGCGATCTTGTCCGAAAAGTAATAGGCGGCGAAGTTCATCAGGGCGGCGACGAAGAAGGCCGCGATCAACCCTTGCCGACCCCCGATCACCTCGCCGGCCAGCAGGAAGAAGATCGTCAGCAGCGTCAGCAGCAGAACGGTTCGTATGGTGTTGCTCGTCATCGCCTCACCTCCGCGTTCCCCCGAAATGGCCCGTTACATAGTATGGTCGCACCGGGGCGAAAATTCAACTCCCGCGCTTGACGGGAGCTGAGCGGCTCGGCACAATCAAGCATGACCGACAGAACGCCGGTACCTGAGGCGCACGATGATGAGGCGACAGAAAGCGCGAAAAAGACCCATGCCGCTTGTCGAGGCGATCGTGGGACTGCCGTTCTATACGCGGGAGGAGTTTCGAAAGCAGGTGCAGTATGCGGAGGACAATCTCGATTGCGAGAATTATGAGCAGTGGATCCGCGCGCATCACGAGTTGAAGCGGAAGCTGGAGGCCCTGGGCATCGTCGTGGTCGAGGTCCCGATCAACGTCGAGGAGATGCAGCAGTATTTCCTGCAGTACGGGCTCCGAAACGATGCGGCGAATCGCAGCCAATATGTCGCCCGAAAGCTCTTCGAGCGGCGCGATCTCGTGTCGCTCGTTCGTCAGTGAGCCCCTCGCGATGCGGAGGGACGGACCACGCGCGTTCGCTGTTGGGAAGCTCCCGCCGGATGTCCTCCAGCGCGCGCTCGCCACGATTTCCATCCAGGATGAGCGGGTGAAGATCGGGCCGCGGCTGGGCGAGGATGCGGCCGCGATCGCCTTCGACGACGTCTATCTCGTCGCGAAGACCGATCCGATCACGTTCGCCGCCGAGCGCATCGGGTGGTACGCCGTGCACATCAATGCGAACGACGTGGCTGTCATGGGCGCGCGACCCCGGTGGTTCCTCGCCGCGCTGCTGCTGCCGGAAGGGAGGACGGACGCGGCGCTCGTGGATCACATCTTCCAGGACATCCTGAGCGCATGTCGCGAGCTGGGGATCACGCTCTGCGGCGGGCATACGGAGATCACCCACGGGTTGGATCGTCCCGTGGTCGTCGGCCACATGCTCGGCGAAGTGCCTCGGGAAAAGCTCGTCGAGAAACGGATGGAGCTGGGGGATCGCGTTCTGCTGACCAAGGGCATCGCCATTGAGGGGACGGCGATTCTGGCGCGAGAGAAAGCGTCGGAGCTGGCCTCCCTGTGCGAAGCCGGGATTCTGGAGCGCGCGCGGCGCTTGCTCTTTGACCCGGGCATCAGCGTGGTCCGCGAGGCACTCCGGGCGGTCGAGGTGGCGCGCGTGCACGCCATGCATGATCCGACCGAAGGGGGACTGGTCGGCGGCCTCTGCGAGCTGGCGGCCGCTGGAGGGGTCGGACTGCATATCTGGCGGGATCGCATTCGCATCTGGCCGGAGACCGACATCATCTGTCGCCACCTTGGGCTGGATCCGCTTCGACTCATCGCCTCGGGCGCGCTTCTGATTGTCGCGCCGCCCGATCAGTGTTCGAGGATCATGGACGTCTTACGATCCGAGGGCATCGAGGTGGCCGAGGTCGGAGAAGTGAGGGAGCGCGCCTATGGTCTCAAACTCGAGGTGGAAGGGGGACTGGTCGAACTGACCTTCCCCGAGCGCGATGAGATCGCGCGCGCCTTCGAAGCCACCCCATCAGGGCCTCACGGTGAGGAAGGGCGTTTCTCCACGAATGAGCCATGAGTCGTCGGGTACCTCATCTTGTCCTACGAGGGCGCGCGCTGGAGCTTGGCGCGCGTACATTGATCATGGGCATCCTCAATGTGACGCCCGATTCGTTTTCCGATGGGGGCGAATTCTTCTCCGTGGAGCGCGCCGTGGCTCGCGCTCTGGAGATCGAGGCCGAAGGCGCCGATATCCTCGATCTCGGTGGAGAATCCACGCGCCCTGGAGCCAAGCCGGTTCCCCTTGAGGAAGAATTGCGCCGCGTTCTCCCCGTCATCGAGCGTCTGCAAGGGCGCCTCCGTATCCCCGTCTCTGTGGATACGACCAAGTACGAAGTCGCGCGCGCGGCTTTGGAAGCCGGAGCCGCGATGATCAACGATGTGAGCGGGCTCCGGCGCGATGAGCGATTGGCCGATCTCGCCGCCGAATTCGGCGCCGCCCTCGTCATCATGCACTCGCGAGGGACGCCGGAGACGATGCATCAATTGCCGCCGAGCCCGGATATCTTGGGGGAGATCGCCGATCATTTCACCTGGGCTCTGGCCCGCGCGCGTGCGCGCGGCGTGGCCCAGGAACAGATCGTGCTTGATCCCGGGCTCGGCTTCGGCAAGACCCTCGAGGATAATCTGCTCATCCTGAACCGGCTCGATCGTTTCGCCGAATTCGGGCGTCCATTGCTTATCGGCCCTTCGCGCAAATCCTTCATCGGTCACATCACGGGGAGAGAACCCCGCGAACGCGTCTTCGGTACGGCAGCGGCCGTCGTCGCCGCCATCTTCAGAGGGGCGCATATCGTCCGCGTTCATGACGTGCGCCAGATGCGTGATGTCGTCCGCGTCGCCGATGCGATCCTTGGCGCCGGAGAAGCCAACGCCTCGCGCCAGCCAATGTTCTGAAGGGCCGTGATCCTATTGCGCCCCGGGAATACAGAGCGGGTGCGCAGGAATACCTTAACCACCGTCACGAAGGAGGAATGAGTACGGGCGGGTGCGTTTGGACGCCCGGTGGGTGGATTGGGAGGTAAAGGAGGATGGGGCATGTTAGGAGGTACCCGCCCGTACGATTCGCCGTCAGGGTGGAGCTTAGCCAACAGGAATAGGAGGCCGGTTGTCGCTCAAAGGAGGAAGCCACAGTCGCCATCTGAGCATGAGAGCCTCTCGCGAAACTCCAACGTCCACCGGCACTCCCCCCTTTCGCTCGGACCTCCGGCTTCGGATTGTCCGAGTCGCTCAGGAGAGGAAGGCTGAGAAAATGGCCCTGCCATCGGCCACCACGTGAGCCCGCACATGGAGAATCCGTCACATCCGCCTCCGTTCGGAGAGGGACACGTGATCGCAGCGCGCGCGCCCGCTCGTGCGTTCGCACTCGCTTCCGCAAATGTCGCTTCCCGAAAGCACCGCCGCCGGAGAAGGAAGCCACCGCCTGATCTTCCACTTGACCAGAGACGATGGCAGGGCCAATCCTGGTAAGGAGGGTGGAGCACGATTCGACGAGAAGAGAAGAGACATGCCGCAGCTCGGCCCGCCCTCGGTTCACTGGAGCCACCGCCGCCAATCCCGCGAGCTTGACCTCCACATCTGCGCCCACCCTGTTGCGAGCTGTCACTTCCGCTCGAGCATCCGAAGGAACATCAGATCCGTTGCGCCGGGACCGGAGCCACCACATCCGCTGCACCTGGCACGTGAGCTGAGCTCCCGCCTCTGCTGGTACCCACTCTTTCATCCGATCACCCGAATCAGGCAAAGCTGCGGCAATTCCGTCAGGCCCATCCGAAGACGCCAGGTGCAGGGCCTTGTAGGCTTCGCGAGCGCCATTTT
>BEHK01000157.1 GCA_002898775.1 bacterium HR08
GAGAGCGCTCGTCCCTGAACTCGCTCCATCGCGCCTTCCCCCGGCGCGCTCATTCGGATCGGGATGCCGAGGCCTCCGCGTAGAGCCGATCCGTCTTCGCCGCCATGATGAAGTCATTCCGGTGCAGCCCGCGAATCTTATGCGTCCACCAGGTGACCGTGACGCGCCCCCATTCGGTCAGGATCGCCGGATGATGATCTTCCGCTTCGGCCAACTCGCCGACTTTATTCGTGAACGCCAGCGCTTGGGCGAAGTCCCGGAACCGGAACGTGCGCTCCAATCGTTTGATCCCGTCCCGCTCGACGATCGCCCACTCGGGCACCTGCGGGGCGAGCGCCGCGATCTCCGCATCGCTGAGGGGAGGCACGTCGCCTCGGCAGGCTTCGCATTTCATCTCGGCTAACGGTTTCATGGTCGTCCTCCTCGCCTTCGTTCGCTCCACGAGCGAATCTCCCGCAAACGTTCATTGATGGCATAGGGCGGCGATACCTGTCAATGCGCGCGATCGAGAGCCCGTTCGATCGCATCGGCCATCTCCCGCATCAGCTCGCGCTCGCTCACCCCACGCCAGCAATGGCCGCGACGCGGTCCGTAGACGATGCGCGCGTCGGCCGGAGGATCGGCCCGCTGCAAAAACTCCTCCAGCAGATAGACGGCATTGTTGAGGAAATAATCGTCGGCCTCTCCCATCCAGATGCGGAGCTTCCCCCGCAGCTTCGGGCCGAGCGTCGGCCAACGCCGCTCCAGCACAAGACGGAGGTCATACTGTTTCCAGTGCTCGACCGCTTCCCGATTGAGGCTCCCCGTCTTCGGATCCCACAGCGGCACAGGGCGACCATCGGCGCCGCGCGGGCCGTAAGCGGCATTCCACGATCCCCATTGCCCGCCCGACATCGTGTAGCTGTCGCCCAATCCCATGACGTTCTCCATCTGACATTCGTACCGCATGGTGAACCGCACGTCGCCGCGCGCATCGCGCGCGCTCGGCCGCTCGAATCCATATCGGTTCACGTACGCGTTCACATCCTCGTAGATGTTGAGGAGCTGGAAGGCCCGAAAGTCCACGCTGTCAGGACATGCGGCCCACGCGCCGTTGAAGGCTTCGGGATAGAAGATCTGCAGCGCGAGCGCGACCCATCCTCCGGTCGAGCCGCCGTCGAGCACACGCGCCTCCGGCCGGCCGATCGCGCGAAACGTGCGCTCCACATACGGGATCAACTCCCACACGAGGGCGTCGCCATACGGGCCATTGTTGGCCGAGTTCACGTAGTACGGATCCCCATAGGGGCCAGCCCCGTCCAGATGCAGCAGAATCATCCGCGGCGCATCCTCGGCCATCCAGGCGCGCCGGAACTCCGAATCCTCAGCCATGAGGCGAAGCACGTTGGTGTAGCGCGTCCCAAATCCGCCAATATGCACGCGCAGCGGATAGCGGCGCTCGGGTTCGCGCGCATAGTCGCGCGGGAGGATCACGCCGGCCCGCAAGTACATGGGGCGACCATGAAACGCGCTGAGCCGCTCGGATCGAATCACCACGAACTTCACATGCTCGGTCTCCGGCGGCTCCTCTTCGGGAATCGCGCGCGTCAGTTCCAGGCGCACCGCGCCTCCCCGCGCAGGATCCAGATGCACGCGATGAACGGCGCTGTAGAGATTCCCGGGCGCATCCGGTCGCCGAATGTCTGGGTTCCACATGAAGACCGCCTGGACGAAATACTCCCCGGCCGGGACCTGAGAGAGGCGTTCGATCGGCACGCCGATCGCCGCCTCGTCCACGATGGCTCGACGCCCGGACCCGAAGTCCCGAACATCGCGCCCGAAGACGAAAACATCACGACGTTCTGGATGCCCGATGACGAGGCGTGGCTCCGGCTCCGGATGCGGGCTGAGGGCCAAAAGCAGCCGTCCCGTCTGCGGCGTGTTGAGTAGCCCCGGGGCCACCGTCACTTCGAAGCGGAGAGCGGGCACAGGACCTCGCCATCCCGACGCCCCCAGGATGAGCGTGATGAAGGCGAGAGGGATCACCCCCCGCCGAAGCAAGGGCACGGCATGCTGTGTCCCTTCCGGACGCGCACTCCACACCATACAACGACGTGATCATATCCGGCTTCGCGTTCGAGCGTCAAACGGGGATGAAGAAAGCCGTTGACGTGCCATGGCGTTTTCTATACAATGAAGCCGTCACTTCACGGCGAGATGAAGTGGCAAACAGTGCTCCTGATCGTCGCCGGCCGGGACGCGGATTCTCGGCCGCGCCGTGGGAGCGCAGCAGATGCGGGAGGTCACCTGATTCTCGTTCCGTTCTCCGACGACGGGCGCCTGGAGATGCTCGCGAGTTCTCCTACGCCATCGGACATCGTGAATTTCGCTCGCGCGTTGCGCGTCGGGATCTTCGAGTTCCATTGGCGCGCGCAGGAGGACGCCCGGCTCCCGCGTTTCAAAGGCTCGACCGTGCGCGGCGCCGTAGGATGGGCCTTCAAACGCCTCGTCTGCGTTCGCCCCGATGGGCTCTGCGAGCGCTGCCCGGTGCGCTCCCGTTGCCATTACCCTTACGTGTTCGAGACATCGCCGCCGGTGGAGACCTCCGCCTTTCGCGGACAGCGTACGGCGCCGCATCCCTATGTGCTGGAACCACCGCTTGAGGAGAAAGGGCATTACGCGGCGGGCGAGCCCATGAGATTCCGACTTCTGCTTTTGGGACGAGCCGTGACCTATCTGCCGCATCTGATCCTGGCGGCCGATTTGGCCGGGCGAATGGGGATCGGGCGAGGACGCGCCCGCTTCGCGCTTGAGGCCGTCTTCGTCCGCGATGCCGAAGGGCGCTCGTCCGCGATCTACGACGGCCCCTCCGGCCGTCTCACATGGGACGCCGACGCGCCGCGTTTGGAGGCCTTCATCCGAGAGCGATGGCGGCAACTCGCCCTTCGATCGTCCGCATCTTTGCGACTTCGCCTGTTGACCCCAGTGCGCATGCGCATCGGCGGTGATCTGCAGGCCCACCTGCCTTTCGATCTGCTCGTGCGCAGCCTGCTCCGTCGGTTGTGGCAGCTCGTCCTCGTCCATGGGGAGGAGGTGCCCCACCTCGATCCGCACCCGTGGATCGAACGCGCGTGCGCGATCCCGATCCTTCGCCAGACGCTCGCCTGGCGCGATTGGGAGCGCTATTCGCACCGACAGCGAACGCGGATGCGACTTGGTGGATTCATGGGCGAAGTCGAATACGAATTGAGCGCGCACGATCGCGACCTCTTCCTCCCTCTGCTCATCGTCGGCGAACTCCTGCACATCGGCACCGGCACCACTTTCGGCTTGGGGAAATACGAGATCCTGGACGCGGAGTCCGACGCTCGGAATGCACATCCCTGATGTCGGCGGTCACCCGGAACGTGTCCGGGGGAGCCTCGCCCTGATGGAGGATCAACCACTCCGCGGCCGATGACGCGCAGGGTCGGGGAGAGAAAGGTTGCCGAAAGGTTGCTGCCGTAGATCGGTGAGTGGCCGTTCGGCTAAAGTTGCCTCGGCATGAGGAGGACAAGATGAAAAGACTGAGCTTCACGCTGGAAACCGTCACGCCACTCTTTCTCGCGGGCAATGACCAGAACGCCGTCGAACTTCGCGCCGCGAGCATTCGCGGCCAGTTGCGCTACTGGTATCGCGCGCTGCTCGGCGGGCTGGGAGTCATACGAGCGGAACGACTCCACGAACTGGAGAGCCGCGTTTTCGGGAAAGAAGAGCGAGGATCGCCGCTCCTTGCCAGGGTCAAGGACGTTCGCTTATCCGGCGGACGCATTAAGCAGAACAAAGAGCTTGACCTGGGATATGACAAGACGAGGAAGGAGACCCGCCGCCCCGGTCTGACCTATCTGCTCTATTCGACGCAGCTCGGCGGAAACGAACGTCCCTACGCCGACATCGGTACGACTTTCACGCTGGAATTCTCTTGCTTCAACAAAGAGGCCGACAGGGTGCTGAAACTCGCCGCATGCGCGCTCTGGTGTTGGACGCACCTCGGAGGGCTCGGGACGCGCGCTCGACGCGGTGGGGGAGACATCCAGGTGAGGGAAGTGAGAGGCGGTGAGGAGATTCTGCGCGATCTCCCCGACTTCTCGCCGGCGGGCGTAACGACTGTCGAAGCTCTGAAGGATCACCTGGAAAACGGCTTGAAGAAAGTTCGCGGCCTCATCGCTCAGCTAAATGCCCTCATGCCGGGAACAGTAAGTGGCAGCGTGGGCTTCCCCATCCTCCATCCCGATCACGCGGACATTTGGATCATTCGGAGCACCTGGAACAACGCCCTTGAGGCGATGGAACAGATTGGGAGGAAATTCCAGCAATTTCGCCACAAGCGTGGCCCTGATTTTCCCTCGGTGCTCGGCGACTACTTGAACGCAGGTCGTTCGCCGACATTGGAAAGGCCAGCGTTCGGGCTGCCGCTCCAATTCCGCTATCGCTCGGCACCGGACAAGCAGGCCATGGTCGAGACCGAACACTACGCGCGGCGAGCCTCGCCGCTCCTGTTTCGCTTCCTCAAGCTTGGAGGTGGAAAAATCGCCTTGGTTTTGCTCCACTTCAAATCATCCTTCCTGCCGAGCGATGAGAGGCTCAAGATCAGAGATCAGTCGAGAGGGCCGAAACAAAGGCCTCAGTTTCCAAATCCTCCGAGCGCCGCCGTTCGGCAAGGCTTGATCAAGCAGTTTCGCGATCAATTCGGCGGTCATCTCGATGTGAGGGATTGGCTATGAA
>BEHK01000158.1 GCA_002898775.1 bacterium HR08
TCCGTGCGGCGTTGTGCCTCGGCCAGGGCCGCGACGGTCTCCTCCAGTCGGGCCAATCGCTCCTCGGCCCGCCGTTGCGCCTCGGCCAGGGCCGCGACGGTCTCCTCCAGTCGGGCCAATCGCTCCTCGGCCCGCCGTTGCGCCTCGGCCAGGGCCGCGACGATCTCCTCCAACTGGGCCATTCGCTCCTCCAGCCGGGTGACGCGCTCTTCCGTGCGGCGCTGTGCCTCGGCCAAAGCTGTGACGGCTTCTTCCAGCCGGGTGACGCGCTCTTCCGTGCGGCGCTGTGCCTCGGCCAAAGCTGTGACGGCTTCTTCCAGCCGGGTCACGCGCTCTTCCACCCGACCTTGAGCTTCGACCAGAGCCTCAATCACCTTGCTGAGGTCTCGAACGATTTGAGGTAGGGACAAAAGTTCCTCCGTCAGCAACACCCGCCGTAGCTCCTCACGCCACTCCGGATGTTGCTCCAGGAGTCGCAAAAGATCCTGAAAATCCGCGCTCGCAAAGGACATACTCGCTCCAATTATCCGCGCGCTCGATGGCTCCCGTCAAGGAGGAGGGGCCCTTTCTTCGCAGAGGACCTCAAGGGATCACGGCGACTTTGATTGCCTCACCGGCACGCAGGAGCCGGAATCCCTCTCCGATGGCCTCCAAATCCACACGATGGGTCACCAGTTGTTCCAGCAAGGGAAATCCCGCCTCCAACATACGCACGACTTTTGGAAAAGCCGTGCGCTGGATGTATGATCCCAGGACGGAAACCTCGTGTCGGGTGATCCAGTATTGGTTCAGCTCTCGCTCGGCGCGCAGATCCATGCCGAAGAGGATCACGCGTCCGCCGCGTCGGACCAGTTGAAGGGCTTCCGGCAAGAGCGTCCCCACGGCATCCACGACGATGTCGGCACCAAGGCGCGTGCGCGTCATGATCTCCCGGACGATGTCGTGGGCATTGGGGGTGAGGGCCGCGTCGGCCCCCAGGCGTTCGGCCATACGGCGCCGAAATTCAGCACGCTCGACCACGCAGATCGGATAAGCTCCGGCAGCTTTGTAAAGCATCAGAAACATGAGTCCGATTGGGCCCGCGCCCAAGATCGTGACGCTCTCACCGGGGACGAAGGCCGATCTCTCGAAGGAATGAAGCACGCAGGAGAACGGCTCGGCAAGCGTCGCTCGATCCAGAGGAACCTGTGGGCTGATCTTATGCACCGCCTTAGCCGGAGCGACGTTCCACTCGGCTAGCCCTCCGTGTCGAAAGATGCCCAGCGTCGTCATGTTCTCGCACATATTGGAGAACCCCAACCGACAGTATTCGCAGAAACCGCAGGTGATGTTAGGGTCAATCACCACGCGATCTCCCGGATGGAGGTGGCGCACGCCGGGACCGGTCGCGACCACGGTGGCGACATATTCATGGCCGAGGATCGTCCCCGGCGTGGCCGGATGTCCCGGGGGAACTGAGAGGATGTGCAGATCCGTCCCGCAGATGCTCGCGCGTTCTATCTTCAAGAGCACGTCGTCTTCGTTTCGGACCTCGGGAGAAGGGTGAGATTCTACCCCCCATTCTCCGTCACCGTGAAAGACGACAGCCCGCATCGTTCCTCTCATGGCCAAACCTCCACCAGATCTCCGATCCGAAGACGAATGGGGTCTATTCGGATCGGGAGAGAGGGACCCGGGCGAAATTCCGAGTCCAGAAGAAAAACCTTGCGGATGTTGCGAACGAAGCATCCTGCGAGCGCGAAGCGCTCCTCGGCGCGCGGCGGTCGGGGATCCCCCAGGGCGTCGCATCGAAGGAGAAGTCGCTCGATCTGCGATGCGGTCGCGCCTTCCGGAAGGGGGATCGCCGTGCGCAGGAATCCGCTCCGCTCGAGCTTGAAGTAAGCGAGGCCGAGATCCGAGGTGTACCACATCCGGCCTCCGGCGAGCTTCACGGCGAGACTCAGGCCCGCGTCGCGCTGATCGGCCGCGATCTCAATGTACACATACCGACGCGGATCGGGAATGCACTCGCCGATGCGCACGGTCGAACCCAGCTTGCCCTCCCGTTTCAATTCTTCAGCCATGATGCGGTACGTCCACGGATACTGATCCATCAGCTCCTCGCGCGCGACTGCACTCGTATCGAAAGGAATCGGGCGCAGGGCGAACCGCATGGGCGAACGCCCGCGATCCGAGAAGTTGTTGTTGTCGGAGGCGACGAGAAGGAGGGGATGGTCTCCCTCTCGGCGTCCGCGAAAACGACGCGTGCGATGGCGCGGGCCCTGGTATCGGGCGTCCAGGATGCGCCCCGTCGGGGTCAATGTCACTGCGTATACCCACTCGATGTCGGTCGCTCGCCCCCACCGAGCCATGAGGGCGCTCGTCTCCGTTCCGCCGTCCTCGTTGCTGAAGATGACGCTGTAGCGGATGGTGAGCGTCTCAGGCGCGCGCGTCACCTCGTACCACATGAGGAGGGGGATGTCGCTGAACCGCCCGATGGTATTGGGGCGCGCGTAGAGGATGGGCGAGTGGGTGAGCGGGAGAAATTCGGGATCAGCCCGACTCACGAGGTGAAGGGTGAATTCCTCAATGACCGGCGCCGGAACGCGCGGAGCGGATCGCGCACGATTCCACATCACGCGAACCGTATGAGCGCCTGGGCGCACCCTTCCCAAGTGGAGGGCATACCGAAAGGACTCCGCTCCGGCGAAGAGGACGACATCCTGATGATAGCGCCCGTTCAGGAGAACGGTGAGTACGGCGGCTTCGCGCCCCGCTTCCCCCCAATTCGCCTCGGGCGATCTCGCCCGCAACTCGGCTACGACTTCCGCCTCCGCGTCTACGCGAAAGGTGCGTTCCAGGAGCATTTCCTCGGGAACGTCCCATGCAGATGCGCGAGCGTGGAGTCCGAGAATTCCTCCAGCGCTCACGATCCACACGCACGCCCAGTGCCTCCACCGCATGTCTCTCAGATCCGAGCCACCTCTGGCCATCAGAACTCGATCCTCACTGTCTTGATCTCATACGGCTTGGTCGAGACGACCACTTCCTGCCCGCTCACGGCGATCGGGCCGATCTGCCGCTCGATGAGGTTCACCTCCGAAGCGGCCCGCGGGGGTTTCGGAAGCCTGATCCGCACATTCACCGGTTTCCCGGCGAATTCGTAGAACCTGAGGATCCACGCGTCGGAATCCTCGGCCTTCTTCAACGCCGTGAGGACCACCGTGTTCGGTTCCATGTGAAGGAAGGAGTGAACCGGAGGGAGCGAGCCGCGGTGTCCGCTCGTGGGGTAAGGAATGAGCGGGTAGTTCAATTCGTATCCCCGCTGTACGGTTCCCGCTTGGACCCAATCGCCCGCGTGGGGATAGATCGCGTACGTGAAGCGATGCCGACCTTCATCGGCATGCGGATCCGGATAGGCCGGTGAGCGCAGGAGCGTCAGGCGGAGGACATTGTCGCGCACATCGTATCCGTACTTGCTGTCGTTGAGGAGGCTGACGCCATATGTCCCATCGGAGAGATCGGCCCAAAAGAGCGCGGGGACTTCAAACTTCGCTTGCTCTTCGGGCGTGCGGCGCGTCGTCGGGCGCGGGATCGCGCCGAAGGGGATCTCGAACGTCGCCTTCGGACTCCGCACGGAGACGGGGAACGCGACCTTCAGCAGGATGTGCTTCTCGCGCCACTCCACCTCCATGTGGCATTCGAGTCGCGGAATCTTCGGATAGAGGACGAGGTCCTGGATGAGCGTCGAGTTCTGAAACCGTTTCACCACGCGGATCACGGCGCGCGTGGGACCGGTCTCCAGCACCTTCACCTCTTCAGCCCGACGCAGCTCCCACATCTTCTCTTCGAAGTTCGCATCAATATTCCACGCGTCGTAGACGGAGGGCTTGTCGGAGAACGTTTGCAGGAGATTTCCGCAGCGGGATTCGTCGAGGACTTCTCGGCGCGCCGTCTTATCGTAGAGGCTCGTGAGGCATCCCGATTGGGCGTCCACCGTGACTCGCAGGAACTCGTTCTCCATCGTCAAGCCGGTGACCGAGAGCGAGGAAGGCGCGGGCGATCGCCGAGCCGTGGGGATGACGCGGAAGACCTTGTATCCCAGCGGGGGGACATCCTCAGCGATGAAGCGAACCGTCGCGCGGTTCGTCTCCGGATCACGCGCGGTCACCTCGGCAATGAGGCGTCGGCCTTGAGGATCGCGAAACTCGACGTCCGAGACGGGATCCGGGAACGTGAGCGTGGCTTCGACCACATCCGTGCGCGTCCAGGAAAGGGGATTGAAGACGATGAGGGGGAGTCCGAATCCTTTCGTCTGAATGCGATCGGCCAGCTCCCGCAAAGCGTCGTCGAGGATCTCACGTCCGATGCGGCGCACTTCGGCGTAGTCGCGATCGGCGTCCCGATAGACGGCGGCGATGCTGCTCCCCGGCAGGATGTCGTGGAATTGGTTGAAGAGCACCTTCTTCCAGGCCGCGTCGAGATCACTCTGCGGGTAGGGACGTCCGAAGAGCTGCGCGAGCGAGGCGAACCGCTCGGCGTTGAGGAGCAAAACCTCGCTCTGACGATTGTTCCGTTTCGTCGCGGCTTGACTCGTGTAC
>BEHK01000159.1 GCA_002898775.1 bacterium HR08
CTGCAGATACTTCGCCGCGCGCATGAGGAAGCTGCCCGAACCGGCCGCGCACTTCTCGTTCATCTTGAAGGCGCCGACCTTGCCTCGCGCGTCCAACCGAATGGCGCGCGTGGACTGATTCCCGATGTCGAGCACGGCCGTCGCCCCGGGGAAGAACCACAGAGCGCCGCGCGCGCCGCTGGTGATCTCCGTGATCTGAATATCCCGCCATCCGATCGCATAACGCCCGAATCCCGTCGCCGCCACGTAGACGACCTGGCGCCGATCTCGCCCTGCGGCCCGCAGGGCCTGATCGAGCGCGCGCTCGGCCGCCTCCTCCAAATACGCTCCCGTCCTGGTGATCCCCCGACCGAGCAGGTGCACGTCCTTCGGAGCACTCCCGTCTCCGACGTCCATGAGAACGGCTTTGGTGAAACCGGTGCCGATATCAATGCCTGCGATGCACGGCATATCGCCCACCTCCTCAGCCGCGTCCTCCCGGCGAGACGTTCGCCTCCGAATGATGATCCAGGCGCTCCAAAGCGAAGAGCGCAGCACCGAGCGCGCCCATGAAATGGGACTCCGGACTCACGTGGATGGGGAGTCCGAGGATCTCCTCCAGGGCCCTTACCATCCCGATGTTACGGGCGACTCCGCCGGTGAACGTCACGGCGGGTTCGATCGGGATGCGCCGCGCCAGACTGACCGTCCGCCGGGCGATCGCCAGATGCACGCCGCGCAAGATATCCTCCGGGCGCCGCCCCTGAGCGAGATAGGAGAGAATATCCGACTCGACGAAGACCGTGCACACGGTCGTGAGTTTGACCGGATCGGTCGCCCGCAGCGAGAGGGGGCCGATCTCCTCCAGACTGAGTCCCAGGACCTCCGCGGCATTGGCGAGGAAGCGCCCCGTTCCGGCCGCACACTTATCGTTCATGACGAAATCCCGGACATCACCCTCCGGACCCACGCGGATCACCTTCGCGTCCTGCCCACCGATGTCAATCACCGTGCGCGTCTCCGGGAAGATGAAGTGCGCGCCGCGAGCGTGGCAACTGATCTCGGTCACCTGCGCGTGACCGAAAGCGATTCGGTATCGGCCGTAGCCGGTCCCCACGACCATGCCGATCTCGTGGGGCTCGAGTCCGGCCTCCCGACAGGCCGCCTGAAACGCGCGTTCGGCCGCGCGCGTGACATTGGCACCGGTATCCACCACAGCGCGGGCCACGATGCGCAAGGACGCCGAGGGGCGCTCCTCGGCGAGAATCACGGCTTTCGTCTGCGTCGAACCGACATCCACTCCCGCCGCCAATCGCATAGCGCACCTCTTCCCCGGCGCGAGGTCAGACGGCGATCATCCGCCGACCCGCGCGCTTTTGTCGCTCCAGTGCCTCGAAGAACGCGTCCACGCGATTCCGAATTTGCGCCTCGGCGAAATACCGCGGATCCTCCAAGTCCGATTCGATGTAGAGCGTGGGCACGCCGAGCACCTTCGTGAGGTAATCGCGCATATCGCCCTGACCGGCCGAGAACAACCGACAGCTCTTGACGAAGTGGATGATCACGCCGTCGGCGCGCCAGTCCTCGACGTAACGTCGGATCTGATCGTACCGCTGGAGATAATTCCGGTTCGTGAGGTTGTGCGCGAGCATGTGGAGGGCGACCGTCTCGAACGGCCGATCCGGATCGTGGCGGAAGCCGAACTCCCAAATCCCCCCCACGGTCGAATATGTGGAGGCGACGGCCGTCGCGCGCCAGCGTGCGAACATATCGCGGAAGGCGCGGAAATAGGGATAGGGCGGGGGGCCTTCGACCACGACGCGGAAGCGCTCACACTCATAGACGCCTTCGCCGCGCGCGGCCTTCGCCTCCAGCTCCGCGAGCGCGCGCTCGAAGAACTCCACGCCCTCCGGCGTCGCGCGGTAGACGTAGAGCGGCCCCATGAGCGTGATGGCATCGAAATAGGCATCAAATGGCGAGGGCTCTCGCCGCGCCAGATGCTTGATGCGCGACCACAACGCCTCGACCCGTTGCGAGCAGCGCACGGCTTCGCGAAACCGATCCAGGTCGAAGCGCACTCCCGTGAGGGCCTCGATCCGTTGCACCAGCTCTTTGAGCTGCGCGACGACGTAGGCGATGTCGGCCGGGCTCGGCTCCTCGCCGCGCAGAAACGGCACGTCCAGGACATAGAGCGGCGCGTCCAGCAACGCCGCCACATGCTCGAACCACTTGATGTAGGTGTTGCACCCGACGAAGTTGCACAGCACGAGCGTCGGACGCGGCAGCCGCCCGCCGCTCGGCGTCAGCCCCATCAGATACGCCCCGATGTCGGCCTTCACATAGGCGCAATTATCCGTCGCGTACCCCAATTCCTCGGCCGCGAGGATCGGTTCCAGCGACTGATGCCGAATGGCCAACTGCAGGGCGTTCACCTCCGGGTAAATGGGCACGATCCCGAAGGCCTCCAGCAATTCCACGCAATTGCCCGAGATCATCAAACAGATGGCCGGCGGCCATCCCGTCCGCGCCGACTCGTCCAATCGCGCGTACCACCGCTGCATCAGCTCCTTCTGCCGCTGATGAATCCATCCGCGATATTCGGTCATCGCGTCCTCCCCTCACTCAGTCGAAGAGCAGCGATTCGACGAACGTCTCCACCTCGGTCTGCAGACGCTCGAACGTGTACATCTTCTCCTCGAATTCGAGGAGGAGATGCGGGATGCCCGCGCGCTCCAATTCCCGTTTGAAGAGGACGTAATCGAAGTACGCGGGCTCGCAGAACTTGGCGATGAGGAAGATCACCGCCTGCGCTCGACGCGCGCGCACCTTCTGCAGGAGCGCGCGGAATCGCGGATACCGCCAATCGTGGCGCACCGACGAGGCGACGGAGCGATCGAGATAGCTCTCGGCGAGCGCCTGCAGGGGATCCCCGTTCACGGGGACGTCCTCGCGAAACCAGCGGCGTCCCAGTGTGAGGTCTTCATCCACGATGTAGCAGCCGGCATCCTCCAAGAGCCGAATCACGCCAAGGGGCGGCTGCTCGCAAAAGGCGCTCTCGAGGATGACGCGGATGGAATCGCGGGGCTTCACCTGGCGTCGGGCGAAGCCCTCGCGCGCCTCTCGCAAGAGCGCCGTGTGCTCCTCGACGGGCAGAACGTCTCCGGCGCGGACCAACACATACAACTCCCACGCGCGGATGCGATGCGGCTCCTCAGCCCGCCACTCATAGAGCGCGCGAATCAGACGCCGATTCTCGTTGTAGCGCGCGATCATCTCTCGGATTCGCTCCTCCTCGATCCTCCGGCCAGCCAGACGCTCCAGCTCCGCCTTCAAGCGCGCATATTCGCTTCGGAGGAACGCGCGGCTGGAGGCCGATTCCGGATTGTGCGGCAAATGCAGGAAGTCCACGTAGAGCTCGGGGAAGTTCCGCTTCAGGACGAAGCAGAGGTTCCGCGCCGAATCGCAGATCGAGGAGAAGAGCACGCCATCGAAGGGGGCGAGATGGCCGGTCAACCCCAACTCCAACGTCGTCTTCACGATCGAGCAGATGAAGGATCCGAATCGCGCGTCCGCATGTTGAATCTCCAACCGATCCCCCGCTCCACGCAATCCGACCGGGAGCATGCCGGCGGCAGCGATCACTTCCACCGGGGCGTAGACCGGGAAATAGGCGATGGCCTTCCCTTGGGGGTGCTCCGCCTTCCACCGACGCACGGTCGGGAAGCTCACATCTCGGACGATCTCCTCGCAGCGGCGGATCAGCTCCTCCATCGCGATCTCCTCCCCGACGGCTCATCCGACCATCGTCAAGCCACCGCTGACACTGATCACCTGACCCGTGATATACCGCGCAGCCTCCGAGGCGAGGAAGACGACCAGGGGCGCGACGTCCTCCGGCCGACCCAAGCGTTTGAGCGGAATATACCCGGCTATGGCGCCGAGGATCTTTCGCGCGAACTCGTCCTGCTGCATCTCTTCGACGAGCGGCGTCTCCGTCGGCCCCGGACAGACGACATTGACGCGAATCTGATCGCGCGCGTGCTCGCGCGCCAGCGTCTTGGAGAAGGCGATGACGGCCGCCTTTGCTCCGGCGTAGATCGCCTCGCCGAGCGAACCCACGCGCGCCGCATCCGAGCTGATGTTCACAATGCTCCCCTGCCGACGCGCGACCATGTGCGGCAAGACGGCGTAACAAGTGTGAATGACGCCCCGATAGTTGATGGCGATGATCTTCTCCCACAGCTCCGGCGTCGTCTGCAGGAAGGGGACGATTCGATCCCATCCCGCGTTATTCACGAGGACATCAATGGTCCCGAGCTGGCGCCACACCTGTTCGCAACCGCGCTGCACGGATTCGAGTGAGGTCACATCCATCGGTACGGCGAGGATCGTGCGTCCGGTCGTCTCCGCGATCTCGCGCGCCGTCGCTTCGGCCTCCTCCTGTCGGATGTCGGCGAGGGCGACATCAGCCCCCGCCTCGGCGAAGGCCCGCACGATCGCCCGGCCGATCACACGCGCCCCTCCCGCGACGAGCACCACTTTCC
>BEHK01000160.1 GCA_002898775.1 bacterium HR08
GGTCGAGGGATTCTTCGAGCTGTTCGTCACGGTGATGGTCGCGGCGATCTTCTATCGGCTCGGATTGGTCTCGCACGTGACGGCGGCGCGCGTCGTCTATCTGGATGCGCTGTTGTATCTGGGGAGCGGGATTGTGGGGACGGGACATCATTGGTATTGGACCGGGCAATCGCACATCACGATGGCGCTCGGCGCGACGTTCTCGGCGATGGAGGTGATCCCGCTGACGCTGCTCACGCTCGATGCCTGGGACTTCATCAAGCTGACGCGCCAGCGGTGCGACGTCTGCGGCCAACCGGTCTCGGTCCCGCATCGCTGGACATTCTACTTCCTGATGGCCGTCGGCTTCTGGAACTTCGTCGGGGCCGGCATCTTCGGGTTCCTGATCAATCTGCCGATTGTCAGCTACTTTGAAGTGGGGACGCTCCTGACGCCCAATCACGGGCATGCGGCGATGATGGGCGTCTTCGGGATGCTGGCCGTGGCGCTCGTGGTCTTCGCGCTGCGGCAAGTCCTCACCGAAGAGCGATGGGCCACGGTCGAGCCGCTGGTTCGCCTCTCCTTCTGGGGCTTGAACGTCGGGCTGGCGCTCATGGTCGTGTTGAATCTCTTCCCCGGCGGCGTGCTCCAGCTTCTGGATGTGCTCAGGAACGGCTACGCGCACGCGCGCAGTCTGGAATTCCTCAATCAACCACTGATGCGGCGGATCGAATGGTTGCGCTTGCCGGCCGATCTCATCTTCATCGGGTTGGGCGTGGTGCCGCTCGTGATCGCCGCGCTGCGGACCTATCGCCTGGCGCGGGCGGAGGCGCCCGAACGCCTCCCGGAGGTCGTGCCGCTTCGGCCCCTCGGATAGGCCGCTCCTGTGACCTAAGTCACCGCGCGGCCCAAGCGGCGTCGCGTATGCTCTGAAGGTGGATGTCAGGACGGCTGTGTGGGCTTCGCGAATACAAACGAGGAGGCGAAGAGGATGAAGATCGCGCTCATCATCGTGCTCGCGATCGTCGGGCTGATCGTCGGCGGTGTGCTCTACGTCCGGCACAAGATCGCGGAGAAGTTCGGCGGCGCAGCGCTCAAAGAGAGCTTCGGCGATCTCGGTCGGAGCGTGGCCCTGCCCATGATGGATGATCAATGGTTGGGCGAACGACGGCCCGCCTCGATGCCGACGGAAGGCGCCTCCGGGATCGCCCGCGAAATGGGCAAGCCGAAATAGTCTGCGCCCGACGTCCGAGGAGCGCGACAGGTGAGCGCCCGCGCGGCAGCGGGCGAAAGGAGGGGAGTATGAACGAACGACGCATCACGGCGGAGATGCTCCTGCCGGAGATGATCCGGCGCTTTCCGGCCACGCGCGCGGTGCTCGACCGGTATGGGCTGCGCGGCTGCGGCGGCCCGGAAGGCCCGCGCGAGACGATCGCGTGGTTCGCGCGTCTGCACGGCGTGCCGCTGGATCGGTTGCTCGAGGAGTTGAACGCGGCGGCCGAAGGTAAAGGGCCGGTCGGCGAGATCGCCTTTCGTCCCACGCGCGCCGATACGATCTATCGGCCGTTCTTCCTGGCCGGGCTCGTGACGCTCTTCACGCTCGGCTGCGCGTGGGGAGCGGTCAATCTCTGGCTCATCGGGACGCGGCAGCACTTCGCCGGCGTGGACTATTCGTGGATTCTTGCGCACGGGCATGCGATGGTCTTCGGCGTGGTCGGCTTCTTCATCATGGGCTTCGCCTATCAGGCGTTCCCCCGGTTCAAGCACGCGACTCTCTGGCGGCCGACGCTGGCGCTGGCGACGCTGCCGGTGATGGCCGTGGGCCTGGCGCTTCAAGCGATCGCGCATCTGGGAGCGCCGCGCGAGCCGTTTCTGGCGCTCGGGCTTGTGGCCGGAGCCGTGCAGATTCTGGCCGTCGCGCTCTTCGCCTGGGTGATTCGACAGACGCTGCGACAGGCCGCGCGACCCGAACCCTTTGATGCCTTCATCCGATCGGCGCTCTTCTGGTTCTTGCTCGCAGCGGCGGCCAATCCCGTCATCTTCTGGCTCTTCGAGACGGCGCCGACGCGCGAGGCGTTTCTGTTCCGCGTGGCGACGTTCAACATCCCCTATCGTGACGTTCAGCTCTTGGGGATCGCCGTGGTCATGATCCTGGGCGTCTCGCTGCGCTTTCTGCCGCACGCGTATGCGTTGCGCGAGCCGACGCCTCGCTGGCGGCGATTCATGCTCTGTGGAGCGAACGGCGCGATCGCGCTCGGCGTCCTCGCATTTCTCGCGGGCATGCTCGCCGGCGAGTCCCGATGGCTGATCGGGCAGGAGATCGCCGCACTCATGCTGCTCGCCATCGCCTTGGGGACGCCCCGCCAGTATCGCCTCTTCGGCCCCGTGCCCGAAAGCGAGCGCGATCGCGGGTTGAAATTCATCCGCGCGGCCTACGTCTGGTTCATCGTGGCCATGGCCATGCTGGCGCTCACGCCCGTCTACAACCTGCTCATCTATCAGCCGCTCACGGGAGCCGCCGTGCCGTTCTCGCACGCGTTCTTCGGCGCGTATCGGCACGCGCTGACGGTCGGCTTCATCACGATGATGATCGTCGGCGTGTCGAGCAAGGTCGTGCCGACGCTCTCGGGCGTGGACGTGCGGCAAGCATCGGCGCTCTGGCCCACGTTCCTGCTGCTCAATGTCGGCAATGCCCTTCGCGTCGGGACGGAGATCGCGACCGATTACGCGGCGGCCGCCTTCGCCGCGATGCGCGTCACGGGGTTCATCGAGGTGGCCGGATTGGCTCTATGGGGATATGAGCTCGTGCAGAACATGCGCGTCGGGAAGCGGCTGGAGCGCGAAGCCCTCGCGCGCGCATCTTCCGAGCCGCTCGTCCTCGGGCCACAGACGAAAGTCGCCGACGTCCTCCAGCGGTACCCGCAGGCGCTCGACATCTTCCTGCGTCATGGATTCGCTCCGCTTCAAAATCCCGTCTTGCGGCGCACGATGGCGCGCGTCGTGACGTTGGAGCAAGCCTGTCGGCGCGAAGGCGCGGACCTGAACCGATTGCTCGCGGATCTCATGGCGCTGATCGAAGCCGAGCAGAAGGCGCGCACTTCGACGCCGGAATCTCGCGAAGCATTCTCCGTGTGAGGAGGCCGAAATGTCGCATGAGGAGAAGCTCGCCATCTCGGAGGACGCTCCCGGCACGGAGGCGCGCGCGCCGAGTTTCCTGGCGCTCCTTCGCGTGCACGAGCACCTGAACGAGCTGTTTGTAGCGCATCAGGAGGCGCTGCTGGAGCAGGACATCGCGCGAGCGCGAGAGCGACTCCTGGCGTATGAGCGCGCCCTGCTGGCGCACATGCGCCCGGAGGAGGAGATCCTGCTGCCCGTCTACGCGCGCGCGGGCGCGATCCCCGGAGGCCCCATCGAGCTGTTCCTCGGCGAACATCGGAAGATGCGGGAATTCCTCGGGCGATTCCACGCGACGCTCGCGGAGCTGGACGCGCATCCGGCCGACCTTCGGCGGCGGATCATCCGGCTCTTCGACGAGCAAGCGATGTTCAAGCATCTGGTCGAGCATCACGATCTGCGCGAGCAGAACATCCTCTATCCGGCGCTCGACCGCGTCACGACGGAGACGGAACGGCGCGAGCTGTTGCGGCAATGCCTGGATGAGAATCAGCCGTGAGCGCGCGGCGCGAGACTCTGCCTGATGATCATTCCGAACGAGGAGGAAGCGTATGCCCGGACCGGTGGAGATCTTGATGCACGAGCATCGGATCATCGAGCGAGCGCTTCGGGCGCTTCGCGGGGTCTGTCAGCGGCTCGAGAATGGAGAAGCGGTCCCCGCGGATGTGCCCGCGCAGCTTGTGGAGTTCATCCAGACGTTCGCCGATCGTTGCCATCACGGGAAGGAGGAGAAGCATCTCTTCCCCACGCTCGAGCAGTGCGGCGTGCCCCGCGATGGCGGACCGATCGGCGTCATGCTCTATGAGCACGAGTTGGGGCGCGGATTCGTCCGCGAGATGGCGGAGGCCGCTTCAGCGTATGCGCGGGGAGAGTCCGCCGCCGCCCGCTTCGTGAGCGCCGCCCGGCAGTACATGGACCTGTTGGCGCAACACATCTACAAAGAGGATAACGTGCTCTTTCAAATCGCCGGCAACGTCCTCGACGCGCCGACGAAGACGGCGCTCGCCGAGGCCTTCGAGCGCGAGGAAGCGGAGCTCGGCCTCGGGACGCACGAGCACTACGAAGCGCTGGCGGGCGAGCTGGAACGGGCCTGGGCGACATGAACGGGCGCGAGCACTCACGCTTCTTCGGCTGAGCGTGCGACGAGGGAGGGTGAGGATGGGGTGGCGCGGTCGCTTGAAACTGCCCAAAGAACACGGCGCATGGGCGATGCTCTACGTCCCGCTCGTGATCGGGGCGCTGGCGGCTCACGGAGACCGTCGTCCCGTGCTCTGGCTGAGCGCAGCGGTGACCTTCCTCTTCATCGCGCGCGAATCCGTGCTCGCATGGCGGCGGGCGCGCCGTCGCCG
>BEHK01000161.1 GCA_002898775.1 bacterium HR08
GTTCGCAGAAGCGCGATCGGAGCGGGGGCGAAGTCCTCGGCGACGATCACGGCCGAGGCACGCGTCGTCTTGATCAGGGGCGCGTACTTGGGATTGGCGATGAAGGTCAGCTCTCCGGGTTGGGCTTCGGCGATCGGGGCGATCCCCGTGATTTCGAGATCCTCGCCATCGAGCCGCGCGCCGATATATCGAGCGATGTCGGAGAGTTTCATCATTTACTCGGCCCCTCGATATGGGCTATGTAAGTGAGTAAATCTACGGGGACGGCGGCGGGAGAGTCAAGGCGAGGGGCGAGCGATGTCGCGCGATCTCGTGAGAGAGTTTCTGACCTCGTTGAGGGTCGAGCGAGGGCTCTCGGCCAATACGATCGAGGCCTATCGCCGTGACCTGGAGCAGGCTGCGGCCTGGGCGGGGAGGAAGAGGGGGAAGGATCTGCCGAGCCTCTCGCGGGAGGATATTCGGGACTTCCTTCGAGAGCTGAAGGAGCGAGGGTATGATGCGAAGAGCATCGCGCGGAGCATGACGGTGTTGAGAAATTTCTTCAAGTTCTTGATCATTGACGGGGTCTTGAAAAGCGATCCGACGGCGGGTCTCGATACTCCAAGGGCTTGGCAGACACTCCCGAAGTTCCTCACGATCGAAGAGATTAATCTTTTACTTGAACAACCCGATGTAACTCGAGATATTGGTGTTCGCGATCGCGCGATTCTCGAGGTCCTGTATGCGACCGGATTGAGGGCTTCGGAGTTGGTCGCCTTGAAGCTCACGGATGTGGACGTGGATCGGGGGATCGTGATCTGTTTGGGGAAGGGGAGCAAAGAGCGGTTGGTTCCGCTGGGCCGCTCGGCGATCGAGTGGATCCTGAGGTATCTTCCGGTGCGACAGCGGTGGCTGGGGCAGAGGACTTCGGCGTGGCTCTTCATCTCGCCGCGAGGGCGAGCGCTGACCCGTCAAGCCCTGTGGAAGATCGTCGCGCGATACGGACGCGCGGCCGGGCTGGGGCGCGTCATGCCCCATATGCTGCGCCATACGTTCGCCACGCATCTTCTGGAGCATGGGGCTGATCTGCGATCCGTTCAGATGATGCTCGGACACGCCGATCTGAGTACGACTCAGGTGTACACCTATGTCACCAACGAACGCCTTCGTCAGATTTACGACCGCTGCCACCCTCGAGCATGAATCATCGGCATCGGGAGCGTTTTCTTGACACGCCGATTATCGGTGTGATAGAGTCTCGCGCTCATGAGTTCAAGGAGACCGGAGGAGCGAGCGTGAGCACTGTGCGATATTTCACCTCGGAATCGGTGACCGAAGGGCATCCGGATAAGGTCGCGGATCAGATCGCCGATGCCGTGCTGGATGAGGTCTTGCGACAGGACGAGATGGGGCGCGTCGCGTGCGAGGTGCTGCTGACGACGGGGCTGGTGCTCGTGGCCGGGGAGATCACGACCACGGCCGATGTGGATTATGCGCGCGTGGCGCGGCAGGTGATCTGCGACATCGGGTACACGCGCGCCAAGTACGGCTTGGATGGGGAGACGTGCGGCGTCATGGTCTCCGTCTCCACGCAATCGCCGGATATCGCCCGCGGTGTGGATATCGGCGGAGCGGGGGATCAGGGGATGATGTTCGGGTACGCTGTGCGAGAGACGCCGGAGCTGATGCCCTTGCCGATTCAGTTGGCTCATCGTCTCACGCGGCGCTTGGCTGAAGTCCGAAGGGCGGGGATTTTGCCCTACCTCCGACCTGATGGCAAATCGCAGGTGACGGTCGTCTACGAGGGAGCGCGTCCGCTGTATGTGGATACGGTCGTCATCGCCGCTCAGCACAGCGATCGGGTGGAGACGGCGACGGTTCGCGAGGACGTGATCGAGCATGTGGTGAGGGCGGCTATTCCGGAGGAGTTCATCACGAGCCGGACGAAGTATTACGTGAATCCGACGGGGCGATTCGTCATCGGCGGTCCGCAGGGAGATTCCGGGTTGACCGGGCGCAAGATCATCGTGGATACCTATGGGGGGGCGGCGCCGCATGGAGGGGGGGCATTTTCCGGGAAAGATCCGACGAAGGTGGATCGCTCGGCCTCCTACATGGCTCGGTATATCGCCAAGAATATCGTCGCCGCGGGGATCGCCGATCGCTGTCTGATCCAACTGGCCTATGCCATCGGGGTGGCCGATCCCGTTTCCGTTTTCATCGATACGTTCGGAACGGGGAAGGTGAGCGAGGAACGCTTGGTGAACGTCGTGCGGGAGCTTTTTGATTTGACGCCTCGGGGGATCATCGAGACCCTGCGCTTGCGGCGGCCCATTTACCGGAAGACAGCGGCTTATGGGCACTTCGGCCGAAGCGAACCGGAGTTCACCTGGGAGAAAACGGATCGGGTGGAGCTTTTGCGAGAAGCGGTGGGGATGGATACATGAGTGGATTCGCGTACGAGATTCGGGATATTGGCTTGGCCGCCGTTGGGAGGCATCGTCTGGAGTGGGCGGATCGCGAGATGCCGGTAGTGCGGGCCATCCGGGAGCGGTTTTCGCGGGAGCGGCCGCTTGAGGGGATTCGCGTGGCGGCGTGTGTGCACGTGACGGCCGAGAGTGCGAATTTGGCGCGGGCGCTCGTCTCTGGCGGCGCGCGTCTGATAATGATAGCCTCAAACCCGCTCTCCACGCAGGACGATGTTGCCGCCGCCCTAGTCAAGGAGTTCCAAATCCCCGTCTTCGCCCTTAAAGGCGAAGATATCGAAACCTACCGCCGCCACATCCACACCGCCCTTGAGACGAAACCTCAGGTGATTATTGATGACGGCGCCGACCTGGTGGCTACCCTAGTTCGAGAGCATGCTTCACTTGTCCCACATATCATCGGGACGACAGAGGAAACGACCACGGGTGTCATCCGTCTGCGAGCCATGGCCGCACAGGGGGTGTTGGCATTTCCCGTGATTGCCGTCAATGATTCTCGAACCAAGCATCTCTTCGATAACCGATACGGAACGGGGCAAAGTACATGGGACGGGATTCTGCGAGCGACCAACGTCTTGATCGCCGGAAAGCGGGTCGTCGTCGTCGGCTACGGCATGTGCGGTCGAGGCGTCGCCATGAGAGCGCGGGGATTGGGCGCGCGGGTGATCGTCACCGAAGTTGATCCGATCCGAGCCATCGAAGCGGTCATGGACGGCTATGAGGTGATGCCGATTCGCGAGGCGGCGCGCATCGGAGATATCTTCGTGACGGTCACCGGCAACCGCCATGTCTTGGATCGGGATCATCTGCTCGCTATGAAAGATGGAGCGATCGTCTGTAATGCCGGACACTTCGATGTCGAGATCAACTTGGAGGCTTTGCGAGAGATCGCCGACCCACCGCGCCGCATCCGAGAGTACGTTCAAGAGTACCGGATCCGCCAAACGGGACATCGGATTCTGGTCCTGGCTGAAGGGCGGTTGGTGAACTTGGCCGCTGCCGAGGGACATCCCCCGGCGGTCATGGACCTGAGCTTCGCGAATCAGGCTCTGGCTGTGGAATATCTGGTGAAGCATCGGGGCACGCTCCCACCGGGCATTCACGTGCTTCCACCTGATATTGACCGGGAGATCGCGCAGTTGAAGCTCCAGGCCATGGGGATCGAAATTGATCAGTTGACCGAGGAGCAACGCCAGTACTTGGCTTCTTGGGAGCATGGAACATGAGGGGCTCCTCAATCCTCTTCGGAAGATCTCTTATCAGACTCATCGAGCGCGCGCCTACCCATACCCCTTCTTCTCCAAATCTCCACCGCCCCGCGCACCCGCAGGCTCAGGATGAAAGACTCGTCCCCGCTCCGCTTCCAATTCGCGCCCGGCGTACACCGATAGCGGCCGGTTCACAAACGCCGCTGCCCCTGGCCCCGAGAATCAAACGGCTCGCGCTCGGCGCCGCGCTCGCGCTCGCGCTGACTTTCCCCGCCACGTTCGCCCAAGCCATGCACGAACAATCCCGCCGCCAGGAGCCCAGCCGGTGGATCATCACCCTCTACCTGGGAGGTGCACATACGACCTCTTCCAGACTGTATATCTCACAACCGTCGCTGAAGACCGAGCTCAATTTCGACGGCGTTCACTTCGAAGGTCGCTCCTTCGATCCCCCGCTTTATTACGGCATTCGGGGAGGCTATTTCCCCGAACGGCTTCAGTTCCTCGGCTTTGAAGCTGAGTTCCTTCATATGAAGGTCTACGCCGATCCGCAACAGCAAGTGCGCGTGGCCGGTCTTCATCGCGGCGCGCGGCTTCAGCGAGAACTCGCGCTCTCAGAGATCGTCCAACGATATTCGATCTCTCACGGAGCGAATCTTCTGCTCTTGAACGTCGTCGCCCGCGCGCCACTCGGCCGAAGCTCGAACGCCCATCGAAGCCCTGTGATGCTCGCCGCGCGGTTTGGCCTCGGCCCCACGATCCCCCATACGGAGAGCACCAT
>BEHK01000162.1 GCA_002898775.1 bacterium HR08
GATCTCGGCTTCCATCATCGCGACGATCCTCGGTGTCCGCCGCGCCATCGTGGCCCAGCAGCGAGAGATGGGGCGGCGCGGGCGTGTCGTGCTTGAAGGACGAGATACGGGGACCGTGGTCTTCCCCGATGCCGATGTGAAATTCTTCCTCGATGCGCGTCTTGAGGTGCGCGCCCGACGGCGTTTCGAACAAGAGCGCGCGCGGAGCAGGGAGATCTCCTTCGAGGAGACCCTTCGCGAGACCGAGGAGCGCGATCGCCGAGATGCCGAGCGCTCAGCCTCGCCGCTCCGCCAAGCGGAGGATGCCGTCTATCTCGATTCCTCCGATCTGAGCGTGGAGCAGGTCGTCGAGCACATGCTGGAGATCATCCGGCAGCGCTTGTCCGCGGAGGCGCCGGCTAACCGGGAGGGGGAGGCGCGCACCTCCGGTTGAAGCGCCTCACCTTCGGGAGGAAACGCCCGACCGATCGCGCATATGCCCGATAGGCGTCGCCATAGCGCGCCAGGAGGACGCGTTCTTCCGCCCGCGCCCGCATCGTGTTCCCGACCACAGCGGCGATGAGGCTCAGGAGGAAAAGCGCGCAGGGAGCGAGCACGAAGGTGCCCAGATCGAGCGCGTGCAATCCTGTGTAGAGCGGATGACGGACGAAGCGGTACGGACCGTGTCGAACGAGGCGATGTTCGGCGATGATGCGGGGGCGCAGGCCGAAGGACGGGCCCAGGGAGAGCGCAGCCCAGACGACGAGTCCGTGACCGATGAAGAGAAGCCCGAGTCCCGCGCGAGGCCAAAAGAGCCTCGGGGAGAGGGGGTGAAAAAATGGCCACCTGGGATTCGCCGCGTAACCGAGGGAACCGAGGAGCCATCCGGCGTAGCCGAGGAACGAAAGCGCGAGTCCGATGCGAGGGGCAGCGGTCGAGACGATGACCGCTTTCGACCACCCGTGTTGCGTTCGCCGAAGAAAGCGCCACATGGCCGGCCAGAGAACGACGTGTGCGCCCGCGCTCGCGGCGAGAATCGCTCGAACCATGGAGTGGGTCATTCGGTGGAGGAAGCTGAGCCCCGCGCGCTGCTCGAACGCGCGGGGCCGATTCCGCTTCACGAGCATCCGGTCGTCCCGCCGCAGTTGAAGCAGCGGTAGCAGGAGCCGTTGCGCACCATGATGGCCCCGCAATCCGGGCAGACCGGGGCATCGGCCTGGTTGATGTAGGTGTCGCGCACGCCGGAGGTTTCCTTTCGATCCTCCGGCGGGGGCGCTTCGGCGGCGAGCCGCGCGCGCACCGGCGGCGTCAGCACGCCCAGTTGCGCTTGCGTCTCCGCGTCCAGGAACTGCGAGGCGAGCCAGCGGAAGATGTAGTCCACGAGCGACTTCGCCACGCGGATCTCCGGGTTCGTCGTCACGCCCGAGGGCTCGAACCGCATGTGGCTGAACTTCCGCACGAGCACTTCGAGCGGAACGCCGTACTGCAGCGCGATGGAGATCGCCGTCGCGAACGCATCCATCAGACCGGAGATCGTACTCCCCTCCTTGGCGACGGTGACGAAGATCTCGCCGGGGCTCCCGTCTTCGTACATGCCGACGGTGATATATCCGTCGTGGACCGATCCGTCTTGCGTCGTGATCGTGAAGTGGTGCGTGATCGCTCGACGCGTGTCCGGCAGCCGACGTCGAATCGGACGACGGGGCGCTTCGGCGGAGGACTCGGCGCGCGGCTCTCCCGATGGAGCGGCGGCCTCTCTGGACTTCTCCTTCTCGCTCGCGCCCGTCGAGAGCGGTTGCGTGCGTTTGGAGCCGTCGCGGTAAATGGCGATGGCTTTGAGTCCCATCTTCCACGCGTCAATGAAGAGCTGCTCGATCTCCTCCACGGTGATGTCCTGCGGGAGATTGCACGTCTTGCTGATGGCGCCGCTCAAGAACGGTTGTACGGCGGCCATCATCTTCACGTGGCCCATGTAGTGGATCGAGCGCCGACCGTTGACCGGGCGGAACGCGCAGTCGAAAACCGGCAGGTGCTCTTCCCGCACATGCGGGGCGCCCTCGATCGTCCCGCGCTCTTCGAGATAGGCCATGATCTCGCGGATCTGCCCCTCCTCGTATCCCAATCGGCGAAGCGCTCGCGGGACCGTTTGATTGACGATCTTGATGACGCCGCCGCCGACGAGCTTCTTGTACTTAACCAGCGCGATGTCGGGCTCGATCCCCGTCGTGTCGCAATCCATCATGAAGGAGATCGTCCCCGTCGGGGCGAGCACCGTCACCTGCGCGTTGCGGTATCCGTACATTTGCCCCAGGCGCAAGGCTTCCTCCCACACCTGGTGCGCCGCCTCCAGGAGATCCTGCGGGACCAGCCGCGCGTCAATGCGGGCGAGGCTGTCGCGATGCTTGCGAATGACGCGCAGCATGGGCTCGCGATTGAGCGCGAATCCGGCGAAGGGCCCCATGCGCTCGGCGATGCGCGCCGAGGTCAGATACGCCTGCCCGGTCATGAGCGCCGTGATCGCCGCCGCATAGGCCCTCCCCTCCTCGGAATCGTAGGGGAGACCCCGCGACATGAGCAGGGCGCCGAGGTTGGCATAGCCCAGGCCCAATTGGCGGAAGGCGGTGGCGTTGTGGGCGATCTTCGGCGTCGGATAGCTCGAATTCCCGACGATGATCTCCTGCGCCAGGATCATGACCGAGACCGCATGCCGGAAGGCCTCGATGTCGAATTCTCCATCCGGCGTGAGGAATTTGAGGAGATTGAGGCTCGCCAGGTTGCACGCGCTATCGTCCAGATGCATGTACTCAGAGCAGGGATTGCTCGCGTTGATCCGCCCGCTATTGGGGCACGTATGCCAGTCGTTGATCGTCGTGTCGAATTGCAGGCCGGGATCGCCACATTCCCAGGCCGCTTGCGCGATCTGTCGCAAGATGTCTCGCGCGCGGTGCACCTCCAGGACCTCCCCCGTGGTGACGGCGCGCAGCGGCCACTCGCGATCCTCGAGCACCGCCCGCATGAACTCATCCGTCACGCGCACGGAGTTATTGGCGTTCTGATACTGGATGGAGATCCAGCCTTCGGAATCGAGCGAGGACATGTCGTATCCGGCTTCGGCCAGAGCGTAGGCCTTGCGCTCCTCCTTCGCCTTGCACCAGATGAATTCGAGGATGTCGGGATGGTCTACATTGAGCACGACCATCTTGGCCGCCCGCCGCGTCTTCCCCCCGCTTTTGATCGTCCCCGCGATCGCGTCCGCTCCTCGCATGAAGGAGACGGGGCCCGATGCTCGTCCCCCCTTCGAGAGATATTCCTTCGAGGAACGCAAAGGCGAGAGGTTGATCCCCGATCCCGATCCCCCCTGGAAGATCTTGCCCTCGGTCTTATACCATTCCAGGATCGAGTCCATATTGTCCTCGATGGAGAGGATGAAGCACGCCGAGCATTGCGGATGCGCTTCCACACCGACGTTGAACCACACGGGGCTATTGAACGAGGCCATCTGATGCAACAGGAGATAGGTCAGTTCTGCGCGAAAGGTCTCCGCGATCTCGACGGACGCGAAGTACCCGTCCTTGATCCCCCACTCGGTGAGCGTGTTGACGACGCGGCCGATCAATTGGCGCACGCTGGATTCGCGTTCGGGAGAGCCGAGTCGCCCGCGAAAGTACTTCTGCGCGACGATGTCCGTGGCCAATTGCGACCAGAATGCCGGGAACTCGACGTTCGTCTGCTCGAAGATGACTGCGCCGTCGCTGCCGAGAATCCGCGCGGTTCGACGCTCCCAGGCGACCTCGTCGAAAGGATGGACGCCCGGACGCGTGAAGAACCGTCGCAGCCACATCTCACCCGCATATCCCAGAGACACGCCGCCGATCTCTTCCCGCTTCTGCATAGGTCATATCCTCCTTTCCTCATCGTTTCCCGCGCACGGCTCTGAAGGGTCGGTCCTCGCATCGGCCGGGGCACAGCCCGTCCCGTGCGGCCCGAGGGCCCTGGAGGGAAAAATCCCCCCATTCTTCTGAGCGTCTCTCTTTGATCGCAGCGCCGGTCGAACCGCTTCTGCCCGGCGCGACGGCCCCTAGTGTAAGCACAATATCCTGGCTTGTCAAGAGAAAAGATCACAAGATGTTGTGGTTCTTCCAACCGCTGCCGCTTCAAAGGGATGCCGCCGTGGGCGGCGACGGGCGCTCGTCCCGCGCTCCCCTCCCGAGAGGTTCGGGTGAGCTCTCGGGCGCTCCGATCGGCTTTGCCGGGATCGAGGGAATCTGTCACACTAAAGGTTCGCCGTATATGGCGCTCGCTCGGAGCCTCGGCATGATGTGGCGCGTGTACGCGGAGCTGTTGGACATACTGGAGCGGGCATCGCCCGGACGGAGCAGGCGCCCTCGACGGTCGCCGCGAGGATGGACGCTGCAGGA
>BEHK01000163.1 GCA_002898775.1 bacterium HR08
CTCGATTGGCTACCGTCCGCGCGACGCGAATCGGAGTGCCCCCCACCGTTCCTGGCCCTCGGATTTGACCATCCGAACGTCCTTCTCGCAAACCAATCTCCACCGCGCGGCGCACCTCTTCGATCTGCCTCCTCATCAGCGTCAGCCGCTCGGCCACGTGCTGAGGTTGAACCGGCTCCATTCGCCGCCGCGCCTCTTCCAACTCGATGATCCCCCGAGCAAAAGGCATGAGCGGCTCCATCTCCGCGATTTGCTGCGCTTGAATGTCCAGCTGCCGCAGCAAGTACTCGAGATGATTCTTGAAAAGGAGGTAATCCACGCGCCCATCCAAGCTCAATGCCTCGAAGTTCACCCTCTCCAACCGTTGAAGCCATTCGGTGTAGAACTTTTTCAAGCGCTCGCGCCGGGTCGGGGAGATCGGAATCGTGTAGAATCGGTTCAAACTGCCGAGATCAACAGTGAAGCGTTCGATCAACGGGCGAATCTCACTTTGCGACGTATCCCAGTCGTCATCCCCATCCCTTGCGCTCGTTCGATCCGATCTCACCGGCGTCGAGCGCGGAGATCGCTGGGCTTCCCCTTCTCCGGCCCACGCGATCGCCATCCATTGACTCTGCAGAATAAAGCAGAGTGAGACGATCGCTATCAATACTCGCCCACGATTCATACTCGCTCTCTCCCCTCAGAAGATAAAGAGCCTCGTCAGGCTCACGCAGCCTCTTCTCTAACGCCCGCGCGATCTATTATGATGTCGCGGCACAATACGGGAATCAATGGGAGTAAACCACCCTCGCGCCTTCCTCCTCATTGAACCCCAGGAGAGTATACGGAGGGCACGCGAGCAATGTCTTGAACAATTCAAAGGGTATTTGAACGCGATTAGGCCAGCCCTTAAAAGCGTTCCATAATCTGGTACAAGACAAGGTGTGCCTCTGCTTGTTCTTACTGGTGCCATGTTCGATGCAGGAGGACGAGCATCGAGGGGGAGGCCCGAGTAGCAGGAGATGAGACTGGAGCGCCCTCGCGCCGCATGTCCATCGAGCTGTTCCATCTGGTCCTCACTAATAGGGGAGATTCTCTCCCAAGCCTCCTCGTCGTCACGCCCATCGACTGAGAGGATGCTGCTCCACAGCATCCTCTCAGCTCTCTTACGGATCTGACCGCGGAGCCCGAACCAGCTTCGCTCCGAATCCCTCAATGGGGATCGCCGCGAATGCGCTCAGATCGTCAATCCGGTTCGCCTCCGCTCATGACTGCGCAGGCGAAATCACGAGGGATCCAATGGTCGGATATGGATCGGCGACGTGATCCCGTCCATATACTCGCGTCTCCTGGCGATTCGACTTCAGGAGCTTGAGGCGAACTCGAATCCAAGAGCGAGAAGTGCTTATCCTCCCGGTGCTCGTTCGCTCCTCGCGCGGTACGATCAGCAGGTGTCGCTTTCTCGGCAGCACGGTTGGCCGTACGTCGATTCGGTTCGCTGAGCCGCCTCAACTCGTCTTCGGAAACCGGAGGAGCCACCTGCAACAGGCCCCCACGCCCGACGAGCTTCTCGATGTCGTCCAATTCCGAGGGGAGGAAATCGGTGAAGTTCTCCACCCCCGTTTCCGTCACCACCACCACGTCCTCATACCTGAGGTAGAGATTTTCTTCGGGCACCCGCAGTTGAGGATCAATCGAGAAGACCTGACCGGGCTTGAGCACATCGCGCGTGTAGGTGCCCACATCATGGACGGCCATGCCGACGGGATGAGAGAAGACGCCCCCTCCCGTTTCCACCAACCGGCGAGCGGCCCGCTCGTAAATCGGCTTGGAGAATTGTGTTCGCCGAAAGACCTCTCCCATGGCGACCTTCGCTTCATCCATGATGGTTTGCACGGTCACGCCGGGACGAATGCGGGCGAGAATCGCCTTGCGATACTCCAGCACGAACTGGAGCAGCTCGCGCTGCCAGGGACTGAACCGGCCGCTCACCGGCCACATGCGGGCGACATCGCTGGTGTAATAGCCATAGTCGGGAGCATAATCCATGAGCACGAGATCCCCCTCTTTCAATTGATCGAGATTGCGGTAGTAGTGGATGTTCCAGATATTGGCCGTGCCGGAGGCGACGATCGAGCGATAGCCTTCCAGCCGTGCCCCATGAACGAGGAAGACGTAGCGTGCGACGGCATCCAGTTGATACTCGTAGACGCCGGGTCGCGTGGCCTTCATGGCTTCGATCAGCCCGAGTCCGGCCAATTGAGAGGCTCGGCGAATGAGGGCGATCTCGCGGGGACTCTTCACACTGCGCAACTCGTCGAGAATCGGTGAGAGATCGCGAACCTCCACCTGAGGAAATCGCGTGCGCAGAAGGCCGACAAAGTGCGCCTCGCGTGAAGGACGCCCATCCCAGTAATCCAGCGCGATGCTGGCCTGAGCGGCCAGGAGTTCACCGCGACTCTGAGCGGCCCCTTCAGCGGGAGCCATCGGCGTGTAAATCATCGGAGCGGGTCGCCCCAGAAACTGGCGCAGCCACTCGGCCGTCATCGCCGAGGTGCTCAGCACCTCATCGGCGCCGGTGAGCTGTTTGGCCAACTCGGCATCTTCAGCCGAGAGGACTCGCCCCTCGGCGCTCTCCAATCGGGGATTCCGGGGCGGCAGCACCAGCGTCACCCGACGCGTTCGTCCATCCAAAATGAGGTACGACTGAGGCGTCTCGACGCCGCAGAGATAATAAAACTCGTTCGTCTGACGGGGGTAAATAAATCCGCCCACCTGCGGTGCCCCTTGAACGATGGCGACGGCTTGGGGACCAATCTTATCAAAAATCTTGTTCCACCGAGCCTTAAATTCCTCCGGCGGAAAATGGGATTGATAATACGGTCGGCTCTGGCTACGGCCGAACACCAGCATTGGGAATAGCACCACCATCAGCATAACGGCATACCACCGACGCATCATCGTCAGACCTCCTTTCCTCACAGATTAGGAGAGCGATCATCAGAATCGCCATCGCGCTCGCTCCACGGATCCTCAGCACTCCGAGCCCGCCGAGGGTCTCTCGATCCGGACAGAGCGTTATCCGCTTCGGCGATAGAGGCACCCCCTACGGCATAAGCAGGTACAGATGATCAAAGCCCCCGATAGCCCTCTACGTTTCTAGACCCGCCACTACGGCTCAGACGAAGCGTGGTTCAGGAGACTGCCCCTCCATCAGCTGATGCCTCCTTCCAGATCATGATTCGTCACTTCTTGGTCGTGCCCTCGGCGGCGACTTTGAGCCGCTCCTGTTTTTGTTTTTCGACCATGCGGGCCACATCCGCCAGGAGCTTTTTGGCATCGTAGACGATGCCATCCTTGATCGTCCACTTGATGCCGCCGATGCGCTCGACCTTGCCGGTTTTCTCGTTGAGCTTGAGGGCGCCCGTTCCGTAAAGAACCTTCACGTTCTCCAGCGGATTTTGATCCACGATCACCAGATCGGCCAGCATTCCTTCTCGCACCATGCCGAACTCCAGCGGCTTTCCCTTGGGTTCGTGCAGGGTGAGCGCTCCGTTCAGGGTGGCTGCCTGAATGACTTCCAACGGATGAAAGCCGGCTTCCTGCAGCAGCTCCATCTCCTGGATGAATCCGAATCCGTAGGTGTTGTAGATGAATCCGGAATCCGAGCCCACCGTCACGCGCCCGCCGATCTTTTTGTAATCGTTGAGCAACCGGAACCAGACTTGATAGAAATTCTTCCAGGCGACTTCATCCCAGGTTGTCCAGTAGTACCAGTAGGAGCCGTGATTCCCTCGATTGGCCTCGTAGAAGTCCATGAGCGAGGGCAGCGTGTACTTCTCGTGCCAGTCGGCGTTGCGCATGCGCATCTGGTCGCGGCTGGCCAGATAGGCCACCATCGTGGGGTCGAATGTCGTTCCCAGTTTCTTGTGTTCCCGGAGGTACTCGTTCCATTCGGGGCTGCCCGGCGGATAGATCTTGTCCCACAGTCGGGCGACCTGGCCGAAACGGTCTTGCTCGTTGTAGTAGTTGTAGTCAACGGGGAAGGGCTGCACGACGTAGTCTTTGAGCAGCGCCTCGAAGTGTCCGTAGAAGTGGGTGACCGTTCCCAATCCCAGCCGGGCGGCTTCCAGAGCATCCATGCGGGCCACGCCGAGCTGCGACAGGTGAGCCGTTGAACCGAGCCCGTGCTTTTTGGCTTCGTCCAAAAGCGCCGCCATGATCTCCGGCGGATAGGCATCGAGCTTCACTCCGTCCACGCCGTTTTGCGCCGCCCAGCGGACCCACTCGCGCGCGTCTTCGGGCGTTCTCACCGGTCCGCGATTCCAGCCGCTGCCCGGTCGTTGATAGTTGAAGATGCGAGGCGCCACGATCTCATTG
>BEHK01000164.1 GCA_002898775.1 bacterium HR08
CACGCGGGTGAATAAGATCTCGCTCAGCATGGAGACGGCCGGGGCCATGCTCCTGGAGACGCTCAAGGAGCTGGAGTCGTATCTGCCGCGGCCGGAGATTGAGACGCCGATGGCCGGGCGGTGACCATGTTGCGCCTGCGACGACGCGTGCATCGGATCGCGCCGACCATCCCTACGGCCTCGATGGCCGACATCGCCTTCCTGCTCATCATCTTCTTCCTGGTCACGACGGTCTTCAGCACGGATCAAACGGTCGTGGACTTGCCGACGTCGGTGAATCGGGAGGATGTCTATCGCAACAGCGCGATCATCACGATCACGGTGGATCGCGTGATCAAGGTCACCGATGGAGAGCATTCCGAGACGGTGCAGACAGTGGAGCACCTGGATCGGTTCATCGCGGATGTCCTGCGGCGCAATCCCGATCGGCCCTTCATCGTGAAGGCCGATCGCGCCGTGCCGTATCAGCTCGTTGAATTCGCCCTGGAGCGCTTGCGGTTGAGTCGCGCGCGAACGGTCTATTTCCTGACCGAGGGGCGTCCGCCTCGGCGTCCGAGCTGACGGGAGGGGGGCCTATGCGCGTCCCGCGTCGGAGGATTTCGTCCGAGATCCCCACGGCCTCGATGGCCGACATCGCTTTCCTGCTCATCATCTTCTTCATGCTGACGGCGGCGTTCGCCGCCATCAAGGGGTTGAGCTTCGGTCTGCCGCCGGAGGACCCGAAGTTGATGGTGCACGTCCGGCCGGAGCAAGCGCTCTACGTCAGGGTCCTGGCCGACGGACAGTATCGGTTGAACGATCAACCGATTCGCATCGAGGATCTCGGCCCCGCCATCAAAGGGAAGATCGAGCAGAACGCGAACACGCCGGTGATCATTGACACCGATCCCGAGGCTCCGTTTGAGGCGATGATCGCCGCTTTCGATGAGGCGAAGTTAGCCGGGGCGACGCGCATCGCTCTGCCCACGCCCGCCGATCGCGTGCGCTGGCAGATGCTCGGAGGGCGCGGACGATGAGGCGGGGCGTAGGGGTGGGCGTTCGCGCTCAGTGGGCGAAGCTCTTGAGGGCCGCCTCCTCGGAGTCGAAGGATTCGAAGACGGAGATGAGTTTGGTGATCGTCAGCAGATCCTGAATGCGCGCGGTGAGATTCAGGAGCTTCAGTTCACCTCCCTCTCGACGCACCGTCGTGTACGCGCGCACCAGTTCGCCCAATCCGGCGCTGTCCATGTAAGGGACATTGGCCAGGTTGAGGAGGATCTTTCGCACGCCCGACTGCAGGAGGCGGCGAATGGCCTCCCGCAATTGGACGTCGCCCTCGCCGAGCAGAATCTTCCCCTCAATGTCGAGGATCACCACGTCGTTATGCCGTCGCTCTGTGATCGTCATTGCCCTTCCGCTCCTCCTTTCGATGAACCGCTCGCATTATAGGTGACGGTCAAGTGGGAAGTCAACGAGGGGCGCTCGGCGCGCGGGCGGACCGCTTGAAGAGGGGGGAGCGATCTCGTACACTACGTCGGGCGCGCCGGGCGGCATCGCTCGCATGCGGTCGCGCGCAGTCTCAATGGGGAGGGGAGAGGCGATGCAGCGAAAAGAGACGCCCTATATTCCACCGGAGCAGAGCGCACCGGAGTTGACGTTCCGGGCCGTGTTCATCGGCATCATCCTGGCGATCGTTCTGGGGGCGGCCAACGCCTATGTGGGGATGAAAGCTGGCTTGACGGTCGCGGCGACCTTTCCGGCGACGGTGATGGCGCTGGCCCTGCTGCGCCCCTTGGGCGGAGGGGTTCTGGAGCAAAACATCGCGCGCACGACGGCTTCAGTCGGCGAAGCGCTCGTCGCGGGCGCGATCTTCACGATCCCGGCCTTCCTGCTGACGGGCGTGTGGTCGGAATTCAACTATTGGGAGAGCACGCTCATCATGTTCGTCGGCGGGACGCTGGGCGTCTTGTTCATCACGTTCTTGCGTCGTGTGCTCGTTCATGATCCGGAGCTGCCGTTTCCTGAGAGCGTCGCCTGTGCGGAGTTGACCAAAGCCGGGCAGGCGGGGCAAACGGGTGCCGGCTATGTCTTTGGCGCCATGGGCCTCAGCGCGTTCATTGAGCTCTTCAAGAACGAGATCGGCATCCCGGTCATTCAGGAATACGCGCGCGGATTCTTCTCCTTTCGACACTTCGCCTCCCCGGTGCTCCCCGGTGTGCAACACGGCGGGGGGATCGTGTGGGTGACGCCTTCGGCTTCGCCCATGCTCATGGGGGTGGGGTTCATCATCGGATGGCGCTTGGCCGCATTGGTCTTCACCGGGGGGCTTCTGGCGTGGGGAGTGCTGGTCCCGCTTCTGTTGTTCGCGGGGCCGCATCTGGAATCAGCGGCGGGCAGTCGGGGCTGGATGGAGATCGCCTCGACGGTTTGGCGGCAGCAAGTGCGTCCGCTCGCCGTGGGGGCCATGATCGTCGCGGCCTTCTACACGCTCTCCCGGCTGCGCGGAGCCCTTCAGTCGGCGTTCGCTCACGCCGTGCGGGATCTGCAGCGCATTGTGCGTCGGGAGGGTGCGGCTTCGAGCGAGACGCTGCGCACGGAGAGAGATCTGCCGCTTGGAGCCGTCCTGTTGGGGCTCCTCGTCCTGGCCATTCCGGTCGGCGTCCTCTACGAATACTTCACCGAGCGCGTGGGAGCGGCCATCGTCACGACGCTTGTGATGCTCCTGACCGGACTCCTCTTTGCAGCCGTGGCGGGCTATCTCGTCGGATTGATCGGCAGCTCCAATAATCCCATCTCGGGATTGACGCTCTCGACGTTGATCCTGGCCGGAGTGATTCTACTCGGCATCGGCGTGAGCGGAGAACGGGGCGTGCTCGCCGTGCTCGGCGTCGCGGCTGTGATCTGCTGCGCGATGGGTATCGCTGGCGATATGATGCAAGACTTGAAAGTGGGGCATCTGCTTGGCGGCACGCCATGGCGGATGCAGCTCGGCGAGATGATCGGCGTCTGGTTCTCGGCGCTTGTGCTGACGATCCCTCTGGTCGTCCTCCATAAGACGTACACGATCGGTTCGGAGGCATTGCCGGCGCCGCAGGCGGGACTGATGGCGATGATGTCGCAGGGGATCATGGCCGGGCAGATGGCTTGGCCGCTTGTGCTCATGGGGGCTCTGTTGGCCGTGACCCTCATTTTGCTGCGCGTGCCTTCGGTGATGCTCATCGCCGTCGGCATGTATCTGCCGTTCTATTCGACCGCGGCGATCTTCGTCGGCGGTCTCTTGCGCGCGATCCTGGACGTGGCCCTGCGTCGCCGATCGCTCGTCGAGAGTGAGCGGGAGCGCGTGGAGAATATCGGGATCTTGCTCGCCTCTGGGCTGATCGCGGGCGAGTCCATCGCGTCCATCGTGCTCGCCTTCCTGTTCATCGGAGGGATCGCCTTGCCCAAGCCCGTCGTCGCCTCGGCGGTCATGAAGGGATCGGCCGTGCTCGTCTTCGTGATCACCGCGGTGGTGCTCATCGCGCTGCCGCTGCGCGCGGCTGGTCGGCGCGCTTGACGGATGCGGAGGCTTCCTCTAAATTGCAGAGTTCGAGGTCACGACGGTATGGCCAGGCGCGCTCAATATTGCTTCTTGTGCGGTCGTGCGGAGACGATGTTCGTGAGCATCGGGCCGGATGCCGCCGTGTGCGTGCGCTGCATCCGGGCCTTGAATGCGGCGGCCGATTCGGTCATCGCGCGGCAACGTTCGCGCGCGGAGCCGGAGCCGTGGGTCCTGCCCCGTCCGGCGGAGATCAAGGCGTTCCTCGATCAGTACGTCATCGGGCAGGAGCACGCCAAGCGTCGCGTCGCCCTCTCGGTCTATCAGCATTATCGCCGGTTGCAGCTCCTCGATCAGGGACAGACCGATGTCGAATTGGAGAAGAGCAACATCCTCATGATCGGTCCGACCGGGACGGGGAAGACGCTCATCGCGCGAACGCTGGCGAAGTTCCTCAAGGTCCCTTTCGCCATCGCGGATGCGACGACGCTGACCGAGGCCGGCTATGTCGGCGAGGATGTGGAGAACGTCCTCACGCGGTTGGTCGTGGCGGCGGACGGAGACCTCAAGGCGGCCGAGCGCGGCATCGTCTACATTGACGAGATTGATAAGATCGCGCGCAAGAGCGAGAGCCCCTCGATCACGCGCGACGTCTCGGGCGAGGGGGTGCAGCAGGCGCTGTTGAAGATCATCGAGGGGACGATGGCGACGCTGCCGCCGCTTGGCGGGCGCAAGCATCCGCAGGCGAATCAGGAGCAGATTGACACGACGCACATCCTCTTCATCTGCGGGGGGGCGTTCGAGGGATTGGAGAAGATCATTCAGGATCGGATCTCGAAGAA
>BEHK01000165.1 GCA_002898775.1 bacterium HR08
GCTCGCCGACGAGCTGGGCAAACGCGTGATGGTCGTGGACACCTCCAATGAGATCGCGGGCGATGGGGACATCCCCCATCCGGGCATCGGGCGCGCGCGTCGCATGCAAGTCCCCTCCCCAGAATTGCAGCACGCGGTGATGATCGAAGCCGTCGAGAACCACATGCCCGAGGTGATCGTCATTGATGAGATCGGGACCGAGGCCGAAGCGCTCGCGGCGCGTACGATCGCCGAACGCGGCGTCCAGCTCATCGCGACCGCGCACGGGAACTCCCTGGAGAACCTCCTCATGAACCCCACGCTCTGCGACCTGGTCGGCGGCATTCAAGCCGTCACCCTGAGCGACGAAGAGGCCAAGCGGCGCGGCACACAGAAGACGGTCCTGGAGCGCAAAGCCCCGCCGACCTTCGATGTCCTCATCGAGATTCACGAGAAGGACCGTCTGGCCATCCACCATGACGTCGCGACGGTCGTGGATCGCCTGCTGCGGGGCATCCCCCCTCGTCCGGAGATCCGCCTTCGGAAGCCGAGCGGGGAGATCGAGATTGTGAGCGAAGCGGCATCGCCGCCTCCCTCGGAGAAGCTCGCGGCCGAGACCTCCGGCGGCACCGCCCCCCGACGTTCGCTCAAGATCTTCCCGTACGCCGTGAGTCGGGATAAGATCGAGCGCGCGATCCGCGAGCTGGGCGTCCCGGCCGTCATCACCAACGATTTGAAACAGGCTGATGTCGTCCTCACGCTCAAGTCGCATGCGCGCGGAGAGGCGCAACGCCTGCGCGAGGCCGCGCAATGGAACATCCCCATCGTCATCCTCAAGAGTCACACGACCACGCAGGTTAAGCAGTTCCTCCTGCAGGAGTTCGGCCTGCAGGCGCCGAAAGAGACGCTCTCCGCCGACGAACAGCGCGCGCTCGAGGAGGTCGACGAAGCCGTCGCCGAGGTCCTCGCCCATCGGCGACCGGTCGAACTCTCCCCCCAGAACGCGTATATTCGTCGGTTGCAGCACGAGCTGGTACAACGGTACGGCCTCATCTCTGAGAGCAAGGGGCAAGACCCCTTCCGTCGCGTCGTCATTTACCCTCGCTTCTGAGCGACCGGACGCTGTTCACGCTACCAGTGGGGTCGCGCCGAATCTCCCGGCATAGGAGTGCAGTCCGGGGAGGAGAAAGCTCACGCCGAGATAGGTGAACATGACGGCGACGAATCCGAGCACGGCCAGCAGAGCACTGCGACGCCCCTTCCATCCGTGCGTGATCCGCGTATGCAGGAACGTGGCGTAAAAGAGCCAGGTGATGAGGGCCCACGTCTCCTTAGGATCCCACCCCCAATACCGGCCCCAGGATTCGTTCGCCCACACGGCTCCGGTGATCACCATGAGCGTCAGCAGGGGGAAAGCGAGCATCACCGCCCGATAGGTGAGCTGATCCAAGGCCTCGAGCGAAGGGATGGCCTCCAGCAGCCGCTCCATCTTCCATCCGAAGACGACGATGAAGCCCGTGAGGGCGAAAGCGGCGAAGAGTGCGGCGATCTCCAGCGCGCTCCCCTGCGCCCTCAGTTCCAGCCGACTCCCGAACTGCTGCACCCACCATTCGGGGATCATCCTCCGCTGCGCGGGATCAATGAGCGCCGCGACGTCGCGCGCGCGCTGAAGTTGCAGAAGAAGCACAAGGATGCCCGCGCCTTGCAGCACCAGAAGAAGGCGGGCCGCCCAATGCCCCACCGCTCGCATGAAGGGATGCGCCGTGATCAGAAAGATCGCGAAAGCGATCAGAGCCAACACCGACGCAACGAACGCCACGCGCAAGATCGCCCCCACATAGGGAACACTCGCGCGCAAGAACTCCCGGCCCTCCGGGTCTATCGGGACCCGCTCCCCATCCATGAGGAGCTTCACGAAGAAGTCCCCCTGACCGAGGATCGAACCGCCGGAGATGAACGCGTACGTGAGCGTCGGGATCGCCAGAGCGAAGATGGCGATCACTTCCAACCGGACGCGATCTTTCAGCAGATAGAGCAGGGCTGTGACGAAACTCACCGTGCATGCGCCATAGCCCGCCATGGCGAGGGTCACATGGATCGGTCGCCAGTAGCTGACGAGCACCGGAGGAAGGTCCTGCACGTCATTCCCATAAAGGAGTCCGAGGACGACCAGGAGCACGGCCACCGGCATGGCCAGCGCACCGACCAAATGCTGGCCGGAAGAGAACGTCACGATGAGGCTCGCCGCTGCTGTCGCCAAGGCGAAAAACAGCGCCGTGTCGTAGAGATTGCTGAGCGGATAATAGCCGACGATGAGCCCCCGCGTTCCCCACGCCGCCGCATTCAGTCCGAGGCCTACAGCCGTCGTCCAGAGTCCCAATCGCTCAAGCAGCGCATCACGCTGATAGAGGGAGGTCAGGTGAAAGACAGCCGCTCCGAGGTAATGAATGAGCACGAGCACGACCAGCGGTGTCTCGCTCTCGGGCGACGCGATCACCCCGCGCCACTGAAGCAGCACGAACGCTCCGGCCGCTCCCATTGGCACCAACAGATGCAGGAGAAGCCCGCGCGGCCAACCTCTCACCGAGATCCGACTCGCCGCCTCCGCACGACTTGACGAACGCTCAGCTCCCATTCCCACTTCCTCCGCCTTCCCGCCTCAAGCGCCCGCGATGAGAGCACGCTTCCCACGATGCGTGCCGCTCACGTCCGAACGACGCCGACGCCCGTCACTTCTTCTCCTTGTACCCCTCGAGCGTTTTCTTCTCCTTGTAGTACTTGCCCGCTTCATTCAGGTCCCTGTCCGAATAGTCCTTCGGGTTCTTCGACGTGTGGCAATAGGTGCACGCTTTCCTCTCCTTCTTCGAATACTCTTGCTTGGCGACGGGTTCGGAGGGCACCATGAGGAAGCCAAGGAGAGCACTGATGATGATCGTCGCTCCGATTTTCAAGATCCGCATGGCCCTACCCCTCCGGCTCAAGATTTTCGTCCCTCGTCAGAGGGCGGCAAATTCTCGAAAGCAATTTCTGTGCCGATGCGAGACCCGCCGATGGAAGAAACGCGCGAAGAAGCGGATGCGAAGGCCTCTGAGGGAGATGGCCGGTGAATGCCGGGCGAGCCATCGCCCACTCCTCTGGGTGAAAAGGCGCAGCCCCTGAAGTCCGCATCGGAGCTCACCCCGCAGGGCGTTCAAGGCACGATCCCCTGCTCGCGCAGCAGTTGACGCGCGAGCGTGACGGGAACGGCCAGATTGGAGGCCGAGAATTCCCGCAGCACGGCATAGTTGATGCCGATGACGACGCCATGCCGATTGAAGAGGGGGCCGCCGGAGCCACCGGTCGCCGTCGCCGCATCATGGACAATGCGCCCCGGCAGGCGCGCACTCACATGCCCTTGGGTCACCATGGGCCGGATCAGGCCGCGCGCCGCCAGTTCGCGCGTCACCTCGGGAATGCGCATGGCTGTCGCCGTGATGATCTGGCGCGCCACGCTCTCGTCCAACCGGGCCAGCAAAGCCTCGATGCCGGCCGGATACCCGAGCAAAATGACCGACTGCCCGACCTCCACCTTCACGTCCTCGGTGGCCAGTGGGGGAATCGGCAAGTTCACATCTAGGCGCCCCAGCCGACAGAGCGCCAGATCATATTCCTCGGAGACGCGCGCGACTTCCAGCGGCACCGGGGCTGAAATCGTCGGGAAGTAGGCGTTGAGGGTCAGCAACCGGGGCCGAAACCCCATGCCGATGATCTGCTCCGCCGCCTCGTTCTGCCACCAGGGGCGCGCCACGTGCAAATTCGTCAGGAGATAACCCCGCGCCACGAGGAACCCCGTCCCGATGACCGTCTCCTCCACCGGTGGGCCATTCCCCTCCGTCGTCACCTGGAACCGCTCCTCCCCGTGCGTGATCGCAATCCCCCCTTCGGTCGCCTCAGCATAGCGCAGGATCTTTCCCGTCCCTTGCTCGACGAATCCGTAAGTCGCCTCGATCAGGCTCACGCTCGGGCCATAGGTGTTGGAGATGCGCCCGGCCATGGTCAGCTCCCCCTCCACGTTCGAGGCGAGCCAATCCACCTTCCGCTTGATCTCCCCCATCTGTTCGGTCAACGCCGAGAGCGTGCGCTCCTGCTGCTGCAACCGCTCAGTCACCTCCCCCACCCCCACGCGTAAGGAGTACTCG
>BEHK01000166.1 GCA_002898775.1 bacterium HR08
GCATCTGGATAAGCATGGCTTCAGCGACATCAAGATGACGAAGCTCGGTGGCGGCGATGAGTGGTCGCGCACGAGCGTGCGCGCGCCGGTCGTGCAAGCCGTGCTCGCCGTCTACAAGCACTATGGCATTGAGCCGGCGATCTGGCCGCGCTCGGCGGGCTCGAGCCCGCAGGCGCAGTACACGCGTCCCCCGCTCAATCTCCCCGCCTGCTCGGGGGGCCTCGGCCACGGCGGTCGCGCGCACGCGATTGACGAATATCTGGTGATCGAGGGGAACGACCGCGTCGCGGGACTTGTCAAAGCCGAGCAGTCTATTGTAGACATCCTCTTCGCTTACGCCTATTGGCCGGAGTGACGAGGAGATCGGAGGGACGGTCCCTCGCCTGAAGGACCGTCTCCTCCGATGAGGCATTCGGATCCCAGGAACGGAGGAGGGGGAGATGAGGATCATGCTCATGAGGCTTCGACGATGGGTCACGGCGTGTGTTCTCTTCGTCCTCGCGATCGGTGGAGCTTCTCCGATCTTCTCGCGGTCGAGATGGGGAGCTGCTCAAGATCGCGCGTCGCGCTTTGATCCGAAGCTTTATCAGGCGATGCAGTGGCGCTTGATCGGTCCGTTTCGCGGCGGGCGCGTGACGGCCGTCGCGGGCGTGCCGAGCCAGCCGATGACCTTCTACATGGGGGCGACCGGGGGCGGCGTCTGGAAGACCGAGGACGGAGGGATGACGTGGCGGAACATCTCCGACGGGTATTTCAAGACGGGTTCAATTGGTGCGATCGCCGTGGCCGAGTCGGATCCGAACGTCATCTACGTCGGCACGGGCGAAGCCTGCCCGCGCGGCAACGTCTCGCATGGGGATGGGGTGTATAAGTCCACCGATGGGGGGAGGACGTGGGCGAACGTGGGGTTGCGCGATACGCGCCATATCGCGCGAATTCGCATCCATCCCCAGAATCCGGATCTGGTCTATGTCGCGGCGCTCGGACACGTCTTCGGCCCCAACGAGGAGCGCGGCATCTTCCGCTCCAAGGATGGAGGGAAGACATGGGAGAAGGTCCTCTTTGTGGACGACAAGACGGGGGCGATTGATCTCGCCATGGATCCGACCAATCCGCGCATCCTCTACGCCGCGTTCTGGCACGTCCTGCGTCAGCCGTGGACGCTCATCAGTGGTGGACCGGGTAGCGGCCTTTACAAAACGACCGATGGGGGGGACACGTGGACGAAGCTGACGAACGGGCTCCCGCAGGGGATCAAGGGGCGCATCGGCGTCGCCGTCTCTCCGGCGCGGCCCGATCGCGTGTGGGCGATCGTGGAGGCTGAGGATGGCGGCGTCTTCCGCTCCGATGACGGGGGTCGAAGCTGGCGCCTCGTGAACAAGGAACGGAAGCTGCGTCAGCGAGCCTGGTATTATTCGCATATTTATGCTGATCCGAAGGATCCCGACACGGTCTATGTTCTCAACGTGCAGTTCTTCAAGTCCATTGACGGCGGACGGACCTTCGATATCACCATTCGCGCGCCGCACGGGGACCATCACGACCTCTGGATCAACCCGAACAATCCGCAGATCATGATCAACGGCAACGATGGGGGGGCCAACATCACGTTCAACGGGGGGCAGACGTGGTCGCCGCAGAGCAATCAACCGACGGCGCAGTTCTATCGCGTGGCTGTGGACAACCGCTTCCCTTACTACGTCTATGGCGCGCAGCAGGACAATACGACCGTCGCCATCGCCAGCCGCACGACGGGGCCGGGGATTGATCGGCCCGATTGGTATCCGGTCGGCGGTGGGGAGAGCGGATATGTGATCCCGCATCCGCAGGACCCCAACATCGTGTATGCGGGCAGCTATGGAGGGCTCATCACCCGGTACGATCATCGCACGCGGCAGGCGCGCAATATCACGGCCTGGCCGCAGACGGCCGTCGGCGAAGCGGCCAAGAATTTGAAGTATCGCTTCCAGTGGAACGCGCCCATTCTCCTCTCGCCTCATGATCCGAAGGTCATTTATCATGCGGCGCAGGTGCTCCTGCGATCCACCGATGAGGGGCAGACGTGGCAGGAGATCAGCCCCGATCTCACGCGCAACGACAAGAGCAAGCAGGAGTATTCCGGCGGACCGATCACGCGAGACAATACGGGCGTGGAGGTCTACGGCACGATCTTCGCGCTGGCCGAATCGCCGCGGCAGGCCGGCGTCATTTGGGCGGGCACCGATGATGGGCTCGTCTGGGTCACGCGCACTGGGGGGAAGAATTGGGAGAACGTGACCCCCAGGGAGCTGCCCGAATGGGGGACGGTCAATACCATTGAGGCCTCCCCGCACGATCCGGCGACGGCCTACATCGCCGTGCATCGCTATCGGCTCGACGACTATCGGCCCTACATCTTCAAGACGAACGATTACGGGAAGACATGGAAGAAGATCGTGCGGGGTCTGCCCGAGAACGACTTCGTGCGCGTCGTGCGCGAGGATCCGGTGCGGCGCGGCCTGCTCTATGCGGGGACGGAGACGGGCGTCTACGTCTCCTTCGACGATGGCGAGACCTGGCAGTCGCTCCAACTGAATCTGCCGGTTGTCCCGATTCACGACCTCGTGGTGAAGGACACGGATCTCATCGCGGCGACGCACGGGCGCTCGTTTTGGATCTTGGATGACCTGACGCCGTTGCGCGAGCTGACGGAGGCGGTCGCGCGCGCGGACGTTCATCTCTTCACGCCGCGCCCGACCTATCGCCTGGAGGGGGGCAGTGCCGAGATCCCGGGTCTGGGGAAGAATCCCCCAAACGGTGTGATCGTCTACTACTATTTCGCGCAGAAGCCCGAAGGGGAGGTGACGCTCGAGTTCCTGGATGCGCGAGGGCGCGTCATCCGGACCTTCAGCAGTCGCGCGCGTCCGGCGGAAGCTCCACCGGAACCGATGGCGGAATTCTTCGGCCAGGCGCCTCCCCAGGAGCGCGTTCCGGCGGAAGTCGGCATGAACCGGTTCGTCTGGGACTTGCGGTATCCTGATCCCGTGCGCGTGCCCGGAGCCGTCACGTGGGGGAGCGCGCGGGGGCCGAAGGTCGTGCCCGGCGCATATCAGGTGCGCCTCATCGTGGGCGGACAGACGCTCGTGCGCTCCTTCGAGGTGCGGAAGGATCCGCGCGTGACGACGACTCAAGAGGAGTTTCAGGAGCAGTTCGATCTCCTGCTGCAGATTCGCGATGCCATCAGCGACGTCCATGACGCCGTGAATCGGATTCGTGATGTGAAGCGTCAACTGGAGGAGTTGACCAAGCGCTTGAGCGATCATCCGCAGGGGCGAGCGCTCGTGGAAACGGGGCGCGCGCTCCAGCAGCGGTTGGCGCGCCTGGAGGAGGAGCTGATTCAGACGCGGAACGAGGCGCCGCAGGATCCGCTCAATTTCCCGCCCAAGCTCAACAATCAATTGATCACGCTCTACGGCGTGGTGGCGAGCGCCGATGCGCGTCCGACCGCGGCCGCTCGCGCCCGCTGGGAGGAGCTGAAGGCTCAGGTCGCTCGGCAACTCGGCGATCTGCAGCAGGTGTTGGAACGAGATCTCGCCGAGTTGAACCGGCGGATGCGGGAGGTGGGCATTTCGCCGCTGTTCGTCGCGGCTCCGCGCCGCTGATGCGCGCGCACCCTGACGCCGCTCCTGAGGCATCTCCCGCCTGATCCCCGCGGGAGATGCCTCTTCGAGAGGCCTCGGTTGCCTTTCCCTACTATCTGTGGTAGCTTTGCCCTGTCAATGAGCGTGAGGATCGTGATGCGCTATGCCGAGGATTCTCGTCACGAACGACGATGGGATTCACGCGGAGGGGATTCGGAAGCTGGAGGAGCAGTTACGCGCGGTGGGCGAGGTCATCGTCGTCGCTCCTTCACATGAGATGAGCGCGGCGTCGCATGCGCTGACGCTCGGTCGTCCGCTGCGCATTGATCGCATTGACGATCATCATTTCGCCGTGGACGGGACGCCGACCGATTGCGTGACGCTCGCCATGGGCGAGATCCTGCGTGAGGCTCCGCCGGATATCATCGTCTCCGGGATCAATCACGGGGGGAATCTCGGCGATGACGTTCTCTATTCGGGTACGGTCGCCGGCGCCCTGGAGGCGCTCGTCTACGGACTGCCCGGGGTGGCCATC
>BEHK01000167.1 GCA_002898775.1 bacterium HR08
CGCCCGACGACGGTCGAGCGATATTTGAAGATCGTCAAATTCGCGCTCGGCCGCGATCGCGATGTCGAGGCGGTGGCGAAACATTTCGGGTGCTCCCCGGCGACGGTGCTCAATGCCATCCGCGCGTTCGGGGTGACCTATGATCAGGTGCGGCGGCGGCGCACGCTCCCGCAGTTGAAAGTGGCGGAGGAGTACATTAAACTCGAACGGCGCTTGAGCGAGCGGGATCAAAAAATCATCGAGATGTACAACAGTCCGGAGGCGCCGACGCTGGAGCAGATCGGGCGCGCCTTTGGCTTGACGCGCCAGCGCGTCCATCAGATCCTGAAGAAGGCGAAGGCGCTCGGGGTGAAGCTCGTCGAGCGCAAGACGCCTCCGGAGGGGCATTGGATCGAGCGGTGTCAGCTGTGTAAGCGGCTCCTCCAGCTTCAGGAGGAAGAGCCCTTGCTGACGCGTCGTCAGATCGCCGCGCGATTGGACATCCCCATCTGGGTCGTCCACTGGCACTTGAACCGGTTGAAGGCGCGCGGGCTCGTGAAGCGGCATTTCGGATATTTTCGGAGCGAGCGGTTGATCGAGGCGATCAAGCTCTATAACAGCGATCCGGAGGTGAGCGCGTGGAAGCTCGGGCGAATGCTCGGATACAAGAACTTACCGGGCATCTTCTGCGAGTTGGAGAAGCGCGGCTTGGGGTATTTGCTGCGTCCCCGTCGGCAGCGTTCAGCGGGGCGACGTCAAACGTCTCAGGCAGGAACGGTGATTGACGCCAAGCAGGCCTTTCGCCTGCGGCGTGAGGGTAAGCGGTGACGCGCAGGGCGCAGCATGAGAGGGGGGGCTCGATGGGGCCGGGGGAGCCTCGTGGGAGAGTTCGGTCGCGCGCGCATCGGCCGCGAGCTGTGATCTCACGATCTGGCGCGCGTCTGAGCGGCGGGCAGCTGTGATCCCCTCTCTTCTGACGGTCGCCCGAAGGGTGAGCTGTTTCCGTTCGCCGATGCGAGGGTGTTGACCGGCGATCCGATGGGGGCGAAGATGGAGAAGCTATGGGGAGGACGGTTCCGCGAGGCGCTGGATCCGGAATTCGCTCGCTTCAATGCCTCATTCCCCTTTGATCGCCGGCTCCTTCGCGCGGATATTCGCGCCAATGCCGCCTATTGTCGCGCCCTGCGGCGAGCGGGCGTGCTCTCCGAAGATGAAGAGGCGCGGATCCTCGAGGGATTGGAACGTATTCTCGAACGCGCGGAACGAGATTCCGACTATCTGGAGCGTTCCTCTGCGGAGGATGTCCATGGATTCGTCGAAGCGCGCCTGGCCGAGCTGATCGGGGAGACGGCGTATAAACTCCGCACCGGGCGAAGTCGGAATGATCAGGTCAGCACGGACCTGCGGCTCTATCTCCGCGAACAGTGTGATCTTCTGCTCGAGGAGCTTCGGCAGTTGCAAGCGGCCCTGCTCGATTTGGCCGAGCGATATGCGGAAGTCGCGCTTCCCGGGTACACGCACCTGCAGCGCGCCCAGCCCGTTGTGTGGGCGCATTATCTGCTCGCGTACTTCGAGATGTTCGAGCGCGACCGAGAGCGGGTGCGCCTCGCGCGCGCGAGGGTGAACGTGCTCCCCCTCGGCTCAGGAGCGCTCGCGGGGACGAGCGTTCCCATTGATCGAGAGTGGCTAGCTCGGGAGTTGGGATTCGAGCGCGTGGCCGGCAATAGCCTCGATGCCGTGAGCGATCGCGACTTCGTCCTCGAGGTCATCTTCGCTGCCGCCCTCCTGCAGATGCACCTCAGCCGCTTGGCCGAGGACTTCATCCTCTATGCCACTTCGGAGTTCGGATTCCTCACGCTGGGCGATGCCGTCGCCACTGGGTCCTCACTCATGCCGCAGAAGAAGAACCCCGATGCCCTGGAGCTCATTCGAGGCAAGGCGGGGCGCGTCTTCGGTCATCTCATGAGCGGGCTCACGATGATGAAGGGCTTGCCGCTGGCGTACAACAAGGACATGCAGGAGGATAAAGAGGCCGTCTTCGATGTGCTCGATACCGTGCGCGCCTCTGTGCGAGTGGCGACGGTGGTGCTCCGACATGTGGAGCTGCGGCCGGAACGCATGACTCAGGCGGCACTCGAGGGGTACACGAACGCGACCGAGCTGGCCGATTACCTCGTGCGAAAGGGCATGGCCTTCCGCCACGCCCATGAGCTCGTCGGGCGCATCGTCCTCTACGCCGCCGAGAAGGGGAAGAGCTTGAATGAGCTTTCGCTAGAGGAGTATCGGCGGTTCGCTCCTCACATCGAAGGGGATGTCTATGATGCCCTCTCGCTCGAGCGCGCGCTGGCTTCAAAACGAGCGATCGGCGGGACGGCTCCAGAGCGCGTTCGCATCGCCCTCTGTGAAGCGCGAGAGCGCCTGCAGGGGGCTCAGGGGGGATGACTCGGGCGCGCTCAGACGGCGCTGATCATCGTTCCAGACCCCGCATCTGTGAAGATCTCTTGAAGCAGGGCGTTCCGCCGACAGCCGTTGATGATGTGCACGGTCGTGTGTCCGCGCGCCAGCACGCGCCGGATCGCATCGGCTTTCGGGAGCATTCCTTCCGTGAGCCGTCCACTGGCGAGCAACTCCTCGAGCTGCGCGAGCGTCAGGCGTGAGAGCTTCGTTGTCGGATCGTCCCTCTTGAGGAAGATCCCCTCCACATCCGTCAGGAGGATGAGTTTCTCGGCTTCGAGCGCGATGGCCAGTTCCGCCGCCAGGGTATCGGCGTTGATGTTGAAGATGTTCCCCTGATCATCAGCGGCGAGGCAGCAGACGACCGGGAGATACCCGTTCTCCAGAAGAAGTTGCAGGAGTTGGCCGTTGACGGTTTCGATGTCCCCGACGTGACCGTAGTCGATCGTCTGCTCGCGCCCGGTGGCGGGATCCACAAGACGCTGAGGCCGCCGGCGGCGAGCGCGAATGAGAGAGCCATCGAAGCCGGTGAGTCCGACCGCGGGGAGTCCCGACCGGTGTAAGGCGGCCGCCACTTCGGTGTTGATCTTCCCGGCGAAGATCATCTTCGCGATCTCCAGCGTCTCGTCATCGGTGATGCGCCGCCCGAGGACGATCCGCTGCTCGACGCCCAGGCGTCGGGCCAGATGGGTCACCTGATTGCCGCCGCCGTGCACGACGACGATCCGAATACCCACCTGATGACAGAGGGCGATCTCCTCGGCCAGCGATTGCCGCGTCGCCGGATCCTCGGTGACCTTCCCGCCCAGCTTCACGACGAAGGTCTTTCCTTTGAATTTCTGGATGTACGGGAGGGCTTCGCGCAGAAGCTCCAGGCGATCGTGGGGCATCGTACGTTCCTCTCCTCCGTGCATCCTCGCCCTCTCACAGCAGCATGGAGAGAAGGGCCTTCTGAACGTGGAGGCGATTCTCGGCCTGTTGGATCACGAGGGAACGCTCGCTGTCGAGGACGGCGTCGGTCACGACCACGTTTCGCCGCACCGGGAGGCAATGCATGAAATAGCCCTGGCCGGTCAGGCCCATCAGTGCCTCGTCCACAATCCACTCGCGATACTGCTCGCGCACTTTTCGCTCCTCTTCCCATCGTCCGTAGTAGTGGCGGCTGCCCCAGCTCTTGGCGTAGATGACCTCCGCGCCTCGGCACGCCTGGCGCCGGTCGTGAAGGACGCGCACGGAGGCGCCGTTGTGGTGGGCGTGCTCGCGAATCCGCTCCATGAGCTCGGGATCCAGCTCGTATTCGGGAGGGCACGCGATCGTCAGATTCATCCCGAATTGCGCGGCGATCAGGGCGAACGAGTTCGGGACGGCCATCGGGAGGGGCTTCGGATGATACGCCCAGCAGAGGACCACGCGGCGCTGATCCACGAGCCCGAAGGTCTCTCGAAT
>BEHK01000168.1 GCA_002898775.1 bacterium HR08
CTCCGCCAAGCGGAGGACGGTCGTCGGAGCCTCGCGCTCGTAGGATCCGGTCGCCAGGACGATGGCGACGGTCTTCGCGCCATTGGGTTGCGCCATGACCCTCACCTCCTTATGACTGAGATCCCCGCGCCGAGGATCACCTGGCGCGGATCGAAGCGCGCCCCCTCGCGGGGCACGTTAATACCAGATGACCTTGTCGCAGCCATCCACGACCAGGTCCGCTAATTCATCCATGGTCGAGAGGCGCACGCCCTCGGCCACCTGCTCGATGCCTCGGGCCTTGGCCGAGACGTCCTCAGCGAGCACAGTCACACCCGCCCGGCTCAGCTCGTTCAACCGCGCGGCCAGCTGCGCCCCCTTTCGAGCCGCGAGGACGCCGTTCTCGACCAGATAGAGCGTGACCTCGTGTCCGCGATTTCTCAACGATCCCGCCAGCTCCAGAATGTACGAGCTGCTCGCGTACTCGTGAAGGTCGCGACTGGTGACGATCAAATATCGGCTCATTCTCCTCCCTCCTCCGAACATCTTGCGCAAACACCCCCGGTGAAGCCCGCCCTGTCCGCGCGAGGCGGGCTCCCGCGCCTCAGAACGCTCACCGCCTGCGGCCGACGGCTACTTCGCGAACCAGATGTAGTCGCCGTGAGACGTCCCCATGAAGAAGAGCATCGGGAGCGAGAGCCACGCGTTCATGCGCGACGCCAAGAAGGCTCGCCGCGCGAGCTTGGCCGACTCCGGCGGCATGGGCGTCCCCTGCTCCGCACTCTCCTTGGTCCAAGCGATGATCCGCTTCTGCGCCCGCCAGATCACCCCCCACACGTTCAGGAGCATGATGATCCCATATCCACCGCCCAGACCGATGGAGAGCGATTTGTTGCCGAGCGTCTCCCCCGTGGGGCCGGGCGCGCTGAGCATCCGGATGATCACCCCCGACATGATCAGGATCAGCGCGATGACGATGAGGGCGAGGACCCAACCCTTATTGAGCGCCCCTGAGACCGGCTGCAGCAACGCGTAGATGATCCCCCACGTCACCACCACAATGGCCAGCCACTTGAAGAGCAGGCCCCAGGTGCCCATCCCCGCATTCTGAGCCTCCGCATGGAGGATGTACATCGCATAGTAGGTCAACCCGACCAAGACCGTCACGACCGCGCCCCAGCGAAAGAACCACAGAGCTCGCGGCATGAGGATCGGGACGACCTTCCCCCGCGTCTGCGGATCGAGCCGCTGCATGAAGGGGACGTTCACCAAGTTGAAGAAATAGAGGAGCCCGATCCAGGTGATCCCCGCTACGAAGTGCGCCCATCGAAGGACGATCTTGAACGTCGCCGTGGCATCCGGAGCGTGAAACGTCGAGCTTCCGGGCTCCGGTCCGACGATCCACATCAGTAGCACCACCCCTGCGACGAGCCCCAGTGTCGCCATATCGCCTCCTTCCTATCCGAATCGGCCTCGGAATCCGCTCGGCTCGGGCCGACCTCGGCCGGCGCACCCCCACAGGGCTTGGACGCCACCCCAGCCTCGTTTCACCGGCCTCGCGAACATGGTGGGCCTCACGCCGAGAGATGATAGAGGCCATCGGAGAGTTTGTCAACGAAAATGTTGCTTAATTCCGAAACCCCGCGAAGACGTCGTCGAACGAGAGCTGCTCGGCCGAGGGCGGTTCCTCCTCCTCCGCCGCGCGGCCGCGCCCGCAGCCGAGAGCCGCCTTGACATCGCGCAGATGGAATCGAATCAGGCGCTTGGTGAGCACAATGGCCGGGATTCGCCCACGGCGCCGCAAGCGGTGAATCGTCGCCTCGCTGACCTGAAGCAGCTCGGCCAACTGCTTCGCCGTCAGAAACTCCGTTCGCTTCTCCATCGCTTCACTTCTCGCGAGGGCGTGCCTTCAACCGCAGGGCGACGCGACGGCGCTCTAATCCCCCCACCTCCACGATCTGGACGTCCGGCTCATAGCCGCGCGCCGTCGCCGTGAGACGATAGCGACCGCGCTCGCCCGGGACGCGGAACGCGAATTCCCCGCTGGAGTTGGAGACTTGCTCCAGCCGAAGCGATGGCTCCTTCTCCCCCTCCAGCGGGAGGCGCTCGAGCACGACGCGAACCCCCGGCAGAAGGAACCCGTTCGGATCAAACGTCGCTCCGCTGATCACCGCATAGGCCTCGGCCCGACGGAGTCGAACGGGGGATTTGAGCACCGTCTCCCGCCCAGACGTGACCTCAACCGATCGAACCAGAGCCGGTTCATGATCGGGAGATGAGACAAGAAGTACATAGCGACCCGGAGTGAGATCCGAGAGGACGAACTTCCCCGCCTCATCGGTCACCGCTTCGGCAACAGTTCGATTCGCCCGGGGCTCAATGGCGCGCGCCTTCGCGCGCGCCACCGGCTGCCCCTGCTCATCCTTCACCCATCCAATGATCCCCCCACGCCGAGAGGTCTGCGGGATCGCTCCTGCCGTGGAGAGCGAGAGACTGAGAACAAGAGTGAGCCCCCAGGCCGCTCGCCTCATCGCTCCATCCCCATGCGGGGGAAAAGCATAGCATAGCTCGTCGCGAGCGCAAAGCGTCTCGGCCCAGAGCGAGCGCTGAAACGGCGCGTCGCGTCCTGCCAATCCCCGGTCCTGCCACCCCCCACGAGATGTGCTAAGATATTCGCATGGCCAGCGGAGTGCCGCGTATGGTGAGCGCGCTGCTGCTGCTCCTCACTGTGGGGGTGAGGGGGACACCGGCGCAAATCGCCCTGCGGAGCGATCTCGTGACGGTAGAGGTCACCGTCCTGGACGCCGAGGGGAACTACGTGACCGATCTCCAAAAAGAGGACTTCGAGTTGCGGCATGACGGGACCCCACAACCGATCGCGTTCTTCGAGGCGCAGATTCGATCCGAACTCTCCCGTCCCCTGGCCGTCGTCTTCGCTCTGGATACCTCGGGCAGCGTCGGCCCGCAAATCGCTGAGCAGCAGCACGCGGCGCGCCAGTTCATCAGCCTGATTCACCCGGGATCCGTCTTCGCCGTCATCGGCTTCAACGATCGCATCCGTATCTTTCAGAAGTTCACGAGCGATCCCGTCCGCATCGCGCGCGCATTCGAGAGGGCTCGTGAGGTCGGCGGACGAACGCGCCTCTATGATGCTCTGGATCGCGCCATCACCCTGCTGAGCCGCGACGCCCCGCGACGGCGCGATGGGCGGACCGTCCGCCGCGTCATCATCGTCATCACCGATGGATTCGACTACACGAGCACGATCTCTCACACCGAGGTGATCCACCGGGCGAACGCCGCCGACGTGACGATCTACTCGATCACATTGCCCTCGTATGTCCTCTCGGTCACCGGGCGCAGGCGCGTCCCCACTTTGCTTGATGCCTCAGGAATCGTGCGGCAAACGGGCGGGCGGGATTTCTCGGCCGAGGAGCGCGACTTCATGCCCATCTTTCGAGCCATCGCCGAGGAGATTCGCGCCAGCTACACGCTCGCGTACTACCCCCCCTTGGAGCACCGACAGGATGGGCGATTCCACCAGATCACGGTGACGGTCCGTCGTCCGGGCCTCATGGTGCGGCAGAGTCGGCGGGGTTATCTCGCCCCTCCAGGGTGAAGGGTCACCACTCCTCGTCGTCCTCCTCCAAGAAATCCTCCTCCGGCTCCGAGGCCACTTCGAATTCCAACGGGTCCACTTCGATCACCTCCAACTCGGCCTCGCACTCCGGACACGTCACGAAATCCCCGATCTCGACGTCCGATGAGACATGCACCTCACCATCGCATTCCGGGCAA
>BEHK01000169.1 GCA_002898775.1 bacterium HR08
GCCGCCGTTGCATGCGCCGCTTCCGATGCTGCCGGGCGAGATGCGCGCGCTCGCGCATCTGCGGTTCGCTCCCGTGCCGGGAGTTCAAGGGGGGGATCTTGAGAGAGCATTTGTGCGCGTGCGTCGCCTTGTGCTCGTTGATCGCGAAGGGCACTTGATCCCGGCGAAAGGGAGGCCCTAATGGGTGAGCCGATATTCCGGCACGTTGTCGGTGAGCGCATGGCGACAGCGCGGGCCTTCACGAGCTCGCGCGCGTGGGCTAGCGGGCGGAGGGGGGCTCGGCGCGCGCCGTCGTCAGCTTCACCTCGCCTCCGAGCGCACGCCGGCAGCCCATCGCAGGCAAATGAAAAATTCCTTGTTCCCCTCGCTCCCAAGGATAGGTGACTCCATGATGCCCGCGCAGACGAGCGAGAGTTCGCCTTCGGCGAAGGCGCGGATCTTCTCAACGGCGCGCCGGTGTTTCTCGGGATCGCGCACGATCCCTCCTTTGTCCACTTCCCCACGCCCCACTTCGAACTGCGGTTTGATCAAGGCGAGGATCGCGCCCGAGGGCTTCAGGAGGGGAATGGCCGCGGGGAGGATCTTGGTGAGCGAGATGAAGGAGACGTCAATCGTGATGAGGTCGAAGCGCGTGGGGAAGTCCTCGGGCTTCAGATAGCGGGCGTTGACGCCTTCGCGGACGACGACGCGAGGGTCTTGGCGCAGGCGCCAATCGAGCTGACCGTGGCCAACGTCTACGGCGTAGACAAGGCGCGCGCCGTGCTGCAGGAGGCAATCGGTGAACCCCCCGGTCGAAGCGCCGATGTCCAAACAGACCGATCCGGCGACCGCGACATCGAAGGCGCGCAAAGCGGCTTCGAGTTTCAGGCCGCCACGGCTGACGTAGCGCAGTGGAGGGCCGTGGATCTCGATGCGCGCCTCTTCGGCGACGAATTTCCCCGGCTTATCCACACGGTGGCCCTCGACGAAGACCCGTCCGGCGAGGACGAGCGCCTGCGCGCGCTCGCGCGTCTCGGCGAGCCCTCGACGGACGAGCAGACGATCAATGCGTTCGCGTCCCATCTGGAGAGGGATCCACCCGAAGCCGATGCTCCAGATTGGCGATGCGCCAGGCGGTCGCGAAGATCAATCGCCCGATGCGCGCCATCTTCTCGAAGTCGAGCTTCTCCGTATCATCGGTCGGCCGATGATAATCCTCGTGCAGACCAGTGAAGTAGAAGATCACCGGAATGCCCTTCTGCGCGTAGTTGTAGTGATCACTGCGGTAGTAGAGGCGCTGCGGATGGTCCTCGCGATTGTACCGATAATCGAGATTGAACCGCTCGGTATCGCGGTTCGTCTGCTCGCTCAACTCGTGCAGCTCCCGGCTGAGCTTGTCCGAACCGATCAGATAGAGCGTGTTCGCGTCGGAGAGTTCGCGATTGGCGGGATTGGTGTCGTTCGGCGCGCGCGTCCGCCCCACCATGTCCACGTTGAGATTCGCGACGATCGCGCTCAGAGGGACCGTGGGATGCGCGACGAAATATTTCGATCCGAGCAGGCCCACCTCCTCGGCCGTATGGAAGATGACGAGGATCGAGCGCTTCGGCCGTTCGCCGATGGTGAACGCCTTGGCGATCTCGAGCACGGTCGCTGTGCCGGAGGCATCGTCGTCGGCGCCGTTATAGATCTGCCCATCGCGCGTCGGCAGGTGATCGTAGTGGGCGCTGAGCAGGACATATTCGTTTCGCCGTTCGGGGTCGGCGCCGTCCAAAATGCCGATGACGTTGGCCGCCTGCTGGCGCTGCGTCTCGAACGCCAGCGCGACCGTGGCGGTGAGGCCGAGCGGCTTCGACTCCGGCATCTCGGCGGGCGTGAGGAGGCGTTCCGGCGAGAGATCGAGCGCTTGGAGCAGATCCTGTGTCAGGCGGGTTTCAGCCAGAAGGACGGGGAAGGCGGAGGCCAAGCGCGCGTCCTCTTCCGCGAGGGTGATGCGGGAGGCGAGCCCCGCGCCTCGGAACCCGCGCATCCCTCCCGCGCCGGAGGCATCGCGCAGCAGCAGCAAGCCTGCCGCACCGTGAGCTCGCGCCGCTTCGATCTTGCGCTGGACGGGATACTCCGACGCGCTGAGCGCGCGGCCTTCTCGCTCCAGCGCGGGCAGCCCCTGCAGCAGGGCGACGGCGAGCTTCCCCTTCACATCCACCTTCGCGTAGTCGTCATAGCCCCATTCGGGGAGCGCCACGCCGAAGCGCACGAAGACCGCCTCTGTGTGCAGGTGCACCGGCCCCGTTCCCCCGAAGGCGATGAAGTCCACTCCGTAGGTGTACCGCCGCTTCTCCGCAGGCGTGACGATCTCCAGGAAAGATTGGTCTGGGAGCAACCGCCGGACGACGATCTCGAACGTTTGGAAGAACGACCCATCGGCCGCGCCCCCGCGAAAGCCGTAGCTCCGCAGCCGTGAAGCCAGATAGCGAGCCGCGATCTGAATCGAATCGCTGGCCGCATATCGTCCGCCGAGTTCGTCCGAGGCGAGGAATTCCACATGGCTGCGCAATGCCGCCGGGGTGATGCTCTCCATCGCTGCTGCCGGAGGCAATGGGAGCGTCGCCCAGGATCGAGCTCCCGCCCCCACGGTCAAGAGCAGGAGGATGAGCGCCAGATAGTGCCTCTTGTGTCGCATAGCCTCGCTCCTTTGGCCGGGTGTCACCGCCATCGCGAAAGCGATATTATAGCCGGAAGCTCCGCGAGGTCGAGAGCGCGCACCCGCATTTTTTCCACGTCTTTTTCTCCTGGCGTCCCGTCTAACAGGGGTGAGGCGGACGAGGGAACGAGCGCATCCGTCGCGGATGGCGTCGGCGATGGCTTTTCCCGGGCGGGAGGGCGCGGGGATAATAGAGGGCGACGGCATGGAGTTGAGCGATGAGCACATCGTCGAGCGGGCGCGCAATGGGGAGACCGAAGCCTTCGGGATACTCGTGACGCGATGGGAGAGGCGCATCTACAGCTTGGCCCTGCGCCTGCTCGACCATCCCGAGGACGCGCGCGAGGTGACGCAGGAGACATTTCTGGCGGCGTTCCGAAAGTTGCATCAGTTTCGCGGCCGCGCGCGGTTCTCCTCCTGGCTCTATCGCATCGCGCTCAACTGCTGCTACGATCGGCTTCGGGAGCGTCGCGCGGAACCCGTCGCTCTGGAGGAAGCCGACGGTTTGACCGCAGAGGAGCAGGTGCTCGATCGCATCCAACACAAGCAGATCGCCGAACGCGTGCGTCGAGCCGTGCGCGCGTTGCCTCTGGAGATGCGACAGGTCATCATCCTGAAGGAATACGAGGGGCTGACGTTCGAGGAGATCGCCGAGATCCTCGACATTCCGGTGAGCACGGCCAAGACGCGCCTGTACGCCGGATTAGATCAGTTGCGGAAGCGGCTGGAGCGATGGAAAGATGCGTTATGAATTCGCTGATGGGAGGACGGACACGATGAATGGGGAGAAGACGCCGTCCCAGATGTGCGAAATGAGCGAACGGCTCATCGGCTATCTCTACGGGGAGCTGAGTGCCGAAGAAGCCTCGGCGTTCGAAGGGCATATGGCGACGTGCGCGCGATGCGCGCAGGATGTGCGCGATTTTGAGCGCGTGCGTCGGATGCTCGGCCATTGGCAGGTGGCGCCGGGATCGCGCCCCGAGTGGGCGTTCCGGGAGAGGCCGGAGCGCGTGAGCGTCCGGCACGCCGCGCGGCAGTTCTTCCGCGCGATGCCCATCTGGGGGCGCCTGGCGCTCGGCGC
>BEHK01000170.1 GCA_002898775.1 bacterium HR08
GTCCCCGTAGTCGATCAGGATCCACTGCGCCACCGTCTCCCCCTCCACATGAAGCGGACGCGTGCCGTGCTCCTCCAGCTTCTCCAGGATCGCTTCGGCGATGGTTTGAACCTGGCGCGTGGAGGTCCCGCTACAGATCAGGAAGTAGTCGGTGAACGTGGCCACCCCTCGCAGATCGAGCGCGACGATATTCTCGGCCTTCTTATCGCTGGCCGCTTCCACGGCCAACGCCAGGGCCCTTCGAGCGTCTCGCGCCGAAGACACGCGCGCCATTTCAGGTCGTGCTCCCTTCACGGTACAGACGGTACTTCTCGATGTAGGCCGCCGCTTCGGACGGGACTAGATGAGCAATGGCCTCCCCGCGCCGCAGCGCGGCCCGAATCGCCGTCGCCGACGTCGCATTGTGAATCCCCGAACAGAAATAGATGTGCAAGCCCTGTTCTTCAACACGATCGCGCTCGGGAACGAAGGCGCGCACCCGAGCGCGCATCTCCTCCGGCAGCCCCTCGGCCCTCAAGCTGTATCCCGGGCGTGGGATGACCACCAGATTCATCAACCGCAGCAATTGATCGTATTCCTTCCACTGCGTGATGCCTTGAAAGGCATCGGCGCCCATGATGAAGTAGAGCGCCGTCTTCTCCCCCATCCGATGGCGGAGTTCTCGAATCGTGTCGATCGTATAGCTCACCCCCCCGCGCGCCAGCTCGAGCGTCGAGACGTAGAAGGCCGCATAGGGCTGCGTCGCCAACACGAGCATCGCGAATCGGTCCCACGCCGGGGCTTCCGGCTGCCGGCGCTTATGCGGAGATTGAGCCGCGGGCATGAAATAGAGGCGGTCCAGGGAGAACCATTGCCAGACTTTCTCGGCGATCTCCAGGTGCCCGTTGTGGACGGGATCGAAGGTGCCCCCGAAGATTCCGATGCGCATATCGGTCAGCGGGACGGAAGGGCCGCGACGGCCATGGCCGCACTCTCCACGCGTCGGGCGACGCGCTCCAGAAGCTCGGCCACTCCCTGCCCGGTCACGGCCGAGATGCCGACCAATTCCAGATCGCGCGCGCGACAAAAGGCCTCCAGCTCGCGGACCCGTTCGTCAGACGCGATGTCCATCTTCGTCGCCACGACGATCTGCGGTTTCTCCAAGAGCTGCGGATTATAGGCCTCCAGCTCACGGTTGATGATCATGTATCGCTCCACCGGTCCGCGCTCGGCCAGAGGCGAGACATCCACCAGATGAAGCAGGACGCGCGTCCGCTCGATGTGGCGCAGGAACTCATGTCCCAAGCCCGCCCCCCGATGCGCCCCTTCGATCAATCCGGGGATGTCGGCGACGACGAAACTACGATCGTCATCCAGTTGCACGACGCCGAGGACGGGTTCCAGCGTCGTGAAAGGATACTCGGCGATCTTCGTCCGCGCGGCGGAGATGCGCGCCAGCAACGTGGACTTGCCCGCGTTGGGGAAACCGACCAGCCCCACATCGGCCAGAAGCTTCAGCTCCAATCGCAGGCGGCGGACTTGACCCGGCTGCCCGCGCTCGTGAAATCGCGGCGCGCGCCGCGTCGGCGTCGCAAAGCGCGCGTTGCCACGCCCGCCGCGCCCTCCGCGCGCGATCAGCACCCGCTCGCCCGGCGTGGAGAAGTCGTGGATTAATTCCCCAGTCTCCTGGTCATAAACGAGCGTCCCCACCGGCACTCGGATCACGAGGTCCTCGCCGTCTCGCCCATGCCGATTGTTCCCCTCCCCATGCCCGCCGCGCCCGGCCCGATACTCCGGGTTGTACTTGAAGTGAATGAGCGAGTTCATTCCGAGCGCGGCCTCCATGTATACGTGTCCCCCTCGGCCGCCGTCGCCGCCCGCCGGTCCCCCAAAGGGGACGTACTTCTCGCGGCGAAAGGCCGTGCATCCGTCCCCCCCATCTCCGGCTTTCACCACGATCTCCGCGCGATCAATGAACATGGCACCCCTGCGGAGAAGGCCCGAAGGGAGCTCGACGCCCGCTCACTCGCTCGCCGTCGTCGAGATCGGATAGACGCTCACGAACTTGCCCATCCGCCCCTTGTCCTCGAACCGGACGATGCCCGAGATCTTGGCATACAGCGTGTCATCGCTGCCGATACCTACGTTGACCCCGGGCTTGAAGCGCGTGCCGCGCTGTCGGACGAGGATCGAGCCTCCGGTCACAAATTGTCCGCCGAAGCACTTGATCCCTAATCGCTTCCCGACCGAATCGCGCCCATTGCGCGAGCTTCCCATGCCCTTTTTGTGAGCCATAGCCTCCCTCCAGCGCGTCACGCCGCGTGAATGGCTTCCACGCGAATGGCCGTGTACTTCTGCCGATGCCCCTTCTTGCGCCGATATTGCTTGCGCCGCTTGAACTTGAACACGATGATCTTCCGCTCCTTTCCATGCTCCAGGACGCGACACACAGCGCGTGCCCCCTCCACCACCGGACGACCGATCCGAACCTGTTCCCCATCGCCGAGGGCGAGCACCGGCAACTCCACGGTTGCTCCCACTTCGGCGCGAAGCGCCGGAACGCGCAGCATGTCACCCGGCGTGACGCGATATTGTTTCCCCCCTGTGGTGATGATCGCGTAGGTCACCCCTTCTCCCTCCGGTCTCTCAGTCTCACCGAAAAGGATACATTGTAGGAACGCCCATCGAATCTGTCAATTTCCGCTCACAGTCGGGCCGCCAACTTGAAGACGTTGTAAATCCCCCCACCGATGCCGATGGCGAAAAACAGCAGGAACAGCCAGGGCGATGTCCCCAACCATTTGTCCAGGAAATACCCGATCAGCGAGCCAGCCGCCACGTAAGAGACAAAGACCGTCCCCAGAGAAGCCGCCACGCCGAATTTCTTGACCGTCTCTCCAGGACCGCTTTTCCACATCTCGAGAGAGATTGTACGAGGCGGACCCCAAAGGAGGCAATGGACCGGCAGAAAAGGATGGTGGGCACTGGAGGATTCGAACCTCCGACCTCTCGCGTGTGAGGCGAACGCTCTACCGCTGAGCTAAGTGCCCACAGCGAAGGACAATATAGCAGAGAGCCTCCGCCGTCGTCAAACGGGCCTGATCCGTTATTCGGAAGACGCTAACCACGTTTTCAGCGCTTCCTCCCAAAGGAAGACCCGCCCGTCCTGAAGCATGACTACGCCTTGTTGTCGAGCATTCTCTTCCGCTCCCAAGGTGGCCCGTTCTCCTGCTGCCACGGGGATCGCACGGTACCCGGCGCGGCGCAGTAGCGTCGCTCTCCGCCGCGCCCGCTCGACATCTCTCTCATCCACCACCGCGGAGACCTCAATGGCGAGCCATATTTCGGGCTTCCCCGGCCAGGTCTCCAGCTTCCCCTGCACTAAAAGGTCGAGCAAGAGGACATCCCGGAATTCTTCGGGAGAGAGCTTGGCCCTCAGCGCTTCGAGCAGCGTCTCCATGGACAGGACGCGAACCCGTCGCAGAAGAGGTCCGAAATACGCCACGGCTTTGTTCTGATATGTCAGCTCCAGCACCCGGCCTCTGAGCCCGCTGACGGCATCGCTCAAAGAGCTCACCCGCGAAGATAGCTCTGAGAGTTCGTTCGACATGCTCCGCTGAACCTCGACCAGGGTCGCCAGGTGTTCCTCCGTCTTGCGTTGCGCTTCGGCCAGAGCCGCCAATTGCTCCTCCACGCGCGCCACCCGCTCCTCCAGATGCCGCTGCGCTTCGGCCAGCATCCGCACCTGCTCCTCCGTCTTGCGT
>BEHK01000171.1 GCA_002898775.1 bacterium HR08
GAGGATGCCCCAGAAGAGGACCTTATGCTGATAGAGCGGGGGGACGCGGAAGTAGGAGAAGATGAGCACGAAGACGAAGATATTGTCCATGCTGAGCGATTTCTCAATGAGGTACCCGGTGAGGAACTCCAGGGCGGCGGTCGGGCCGAACCAGACGTAGACGCCGACGTTGAAGAGGACGGCCAGGGCGATCCAGAAGGCGCTCCAGCCGAGCGCCTCCCTGAGCTCGATGACATGCGTGCGGCGGTGAAAGACGCCGAGGTCCAAGGCGAGCATGGCGAGGACGAACAGGGCGAAGGCGATCCAGAGCCAGAGCGCATGTCCCATCATCGCGCGAAGACCTCCGTCCCAATGGGGTGCGTGAAGATACCGCGTTCGCGATGCTGGATCGAGTGGCAGCGCCACTGCGCCTCATTCGGCGCGGGGAAATCGGTGCGGAAGTGGGCGCCGCGGCTCTCCTCGCGAAAGAGGGCGGCGCGCGCGACGAGCCACGCGACCATCACGAGGTGACGTGTGGCCAATGTTGGAGCTGCCCTCCGCAGCGCCTCCAGGTCGTCGAGGGCTGAGCGCAACTGATCGCCATGGCGAATGAGGCCCACAGCCTCCCACATGATCGTCCGAAGGCGCCGGACGATCGCGCCGTCCATCTCCGCTTCCTCGGGACTGACGTTCGACTCCTGGAGCGACGGCGGCGCGGGAGCCGAGGAGGCGAAGGCCAGCGCGCGCCGCGCCGCCCGCGCGCCGAAGACCAGGCCTTCGAGCAACGAGTTGCTGGCCAGGCGATTGGCGCCATGCACGCCCGTACAACTCACTTCGCCCGCGGCGAATAACCCTGCGATCCCCGTCCACCCATCGAGATCCGTGCGCACCCCCCCCATGAAATAGTGCGCGGCCGGACTGACGGGGATCCATTCGCGCGTGAGATCCAGACCGTAGTGCCGACACGTCTGGTAGATGCGCGGGAAGCGCTCCCGTACAAAGTGTGCCGGCAGATGCGTGAGATCCAGGTACACACAGTCGGCATCCGTGCGCTGCAGTTCGGTCACGATGGCGCGCGCGACGACATCGCGGGGAGCCAATTCGGCCGCGTCATGGTATCGCGGCATGAACCGTTCGCCAAAACGGTTGCGCAAAACGCCGCCTTCCCCCCGCAGGGCCTCGCTCAGGAGGAAGCGCGGGGCGCCCTCCCGATGCAGGGCGGTCGGATGGAACTGCACGAACTCCATGTCCGCCAGAAGCGCTCCCGCCTCATACGCCATCGCCATCCCCTCGCCGGTGACGACGTCGGGATTGGTCGTGTGGAGGTAGATATGCCCGGCTCCGCCGGTCGCCAGAACGACCGCGTGCGCCCGCACCGTGTGCGACGTGCGCGCCCGTGTCTCCACATATTGGACGCCGAGACAGCGACCGTCGTGAACGAGCAAGCGCACGGCGAAGGCATGTGGGCGAATCTCGACACGAGGGAGCTCGCGCACGCGTTCGAGCAGCGTGCGCACGATCTCACGGCCGGTCGCATCGCCCCGAGCGTGGACGATACGGCGCCGCGAGTGCGCCGCCTCCTGTCCGAACGCCAGCTGGTCTCCCACGCGATCGAAGCGGCAGCCCCAGGCGATCAGCTCCTGCACGTACTGCGGTCCTTCCTCGACGAGCACGCGAACGGCTTCGAGATCGCACAATCCGGCCCCGGCGCGCACCGTGTCTTCGAAATGCAAGGCGATCTCATCATCATCGCTCAGGGCGACGGCGACGCCCCCTTGGGCATATCGCGTGCTCGACGCGGTGAGTTCGTCTTTGGTCAGGATGAGGACCGATCCCGCTCGCCCCAACTCCACCGCCGCGCGCAAGCCGGCGATCCCGCTGCCGATGACGATGAAATCCACCTCGCGCATGATCGCGCAGCGTCACTCCGCTTTCTTCGCCTTCGCCGCAGGCGCCGCTTCCGACTCCGGCGCTCGCGCGGCCTCGCGTCGCGGCAGGCCGAGCGCCTGTCGGATCTCGTTCTCGATGGTGAGCGCCAGATCGGGATTCGATTTCAGGAAGAGGCGCGCGTTCTCGCGCCCTTGACCGAGCCGTTCGCCTTTGTAGGCATACCACGCGCCGCTCTTCTCGATGAGGCGGTGTTCGACGCCCAAATCCAGGAGCTCCCCCTCGCGCGAGATGCCTTCGCTGTAGAGCATATCGAATTCGGCCTCTTTGAAGGGGGGCGCGACCTTGTTCTTCACCACGCGGACCTTCACGCGGTTGCCGACGATGGTCTCACCATCTTTGATGGCGTTCGTCCGCCGCATGTCCAGGCGCACACTCGCGTAGAACTTCAGGGCCTGGCCGCCGGTCGTCGTCTCCGGCGACCCGAACATGACGCCGATCTTCTGCCGCATCTGGTTGATGAAGATGAGCGCCGTGTTGGAGCGATAGACGGCTCCGGCCAGCTTCCGAAGGGCTTGCGACATGAGGCGCGCTTGCAAGCCGGGCAGGGCATCGCCCATCTCCCCCTCCAACTCTGCGCGCGGCACCAGTGCTGCGACCGAATCAATGACGAGCACGTCCACCCCCCCGGAGCGGACCAGCGCTTCAGCGATCTCCAGGGCTTGCTCACCGCTGTCGGGCTGGGAGACGAGCAGATCGTCAATGCGCACGCCGATCTTCTCGGCATATGCGGCGTCCAGGGCGTGCTCAGCATCAATGTACGCGGCCACGCCGCCGAGCCGTTGCGCCTCAGCCGCCACGTGCAGAGCGAGCGTCGTCTTGCCGCTCGCTTCTTGGCCGAAGATCTCCGTGATGCGCCCGCGCGGGATGCCGCCGACGCCCAACGCGGCATCCAGACTGAGGCTCGTCGTCGAGATGACCGGGATCTCCTCGACCTTCCGATCCCCGAGCCGCATGATCGCCCCCTTGCCGAATTGTTTCTCGATCTGGGCGAGGGCGATCTCGATGGCCTTGGCTTTCTTCTCCAGTTCGCTCATACCCATCTCTCCCAAAGAGGCTTCACCCGTGCGCAAGTTTACTTCGAGACGGACGCGCGCGTCCAGCGGGCGCCCATCATGCTCCGGGCGCCAGATCGAGGCGCTCGGCCCCCGCGTAGACGTTGAACCGCCCATTCCGGAGGAAGCCGATCAGCGTGAGTCCGAAATCGCGCGCTACGGTGACGGCCAAGCTGCTCGGCGCGCCGATGGCCGCGACAACGGGGATTCCGGCGACGAGCGCCTTCTGCACCAATTCGAAGCTGGCCCGCCCGCTGAGCAACGCGATCGTGCCGGAGGCCGGGACGCTTTCGGTGAGCACCAGGTGCCCGATCACCTTATCCATCGCGTTGTGGCGGCCGACATCCTCGCGCACCAGGAGCAAGCGCCCGTGTCCGTCAAAGAGCGCTGCGGCGTGAACGCCACCGGTGCGCGCAAACAGCGATTGCGCGCTTTGCGCGAGATCCGAGAGCGCCAAGAGCGTGTCGCGCGCGATGCGGGCCGCATCCGCGAGCGGTCGCCGAACGAGCGCGCGCACGAGTTCGAGCGAGGCCTTCCCGCAGATGCCGCAACTGGAGGTCGTGTAGAAGTTCCGGCTCAGTCGTGCCGGATCCACCGGCACGTCTTCGGCCAGCACGACGTTGACGATATTTCGAGGGGCTCCCCCTTCGTGTTCGGCGCAGTAGTGAATGTCGAGGATGTCTCGGCGGCTCGCAATCACCCCTTCGGTGAAGAGAAAACCCACAGCCAGCTCGAAATCGTGTCCCGCCGTG
>BEHK01000172.1 GCA_002898775.1 bacterium HR08
CCTCAGTCGCAGGCGATGCGCGAACACTCGACGCCCGCCCGGCGCGCTTTGAAACGCATCACAGCCCTCCCTTTCACGCGCGGGCGCGCGCCCGAACTCTTCTTCCACATTATTCTCGGCGAATCGGCGATAGGTTCTGATCAAGGGATTCTGAGCTTCGGAAACCCTCCTCCCGGAAGGCTCCGGAAAGCCCTCGACGACCTCATTTGATCTCGACCTTGGCCCCAGCCTCTTCGAGCTTCTTCTTGACCGCCTCCGCTTCCTCTTTCGAGACGCCTTCCTTGATGGGCTTGGGCGCCCCTTCGACAAGATCTTTGGCTTCCTTCAATCCGAGACTGGTCAATTCGCGAACGACCTTGATGACGTTGATCTTCTTCGCCGGATCGACAGCCGCCAGGATGACGTCGAATTCCGTCTTCTCCTCGACGGCGGGTGCAGCCGCCGCCGGGGCTCCCGCCACAGCCGGTCCGGCGACGACGGCCGCCGCGGCGGCCGAGACCCCGAACTTCTCCTCCATGAGCTTCACCAGCTCCGACGCCTCCAGCAGCGTCAATCCTGCGATCTGCTCGACGATCGCTTGCAATTTCTCACTCACGTCCGTCTTCCCTCCTGAAGGATTTCGCCCGGCCGGTCACGACCCGGCCTCCCGCTGCTTCTGATCCCGAATCTGGCCGAGCACGACCACGAGATTCCGCGCCACGCCGGTGATCGCCGACATCAGCGCGCGCGTGGGCGCCTGCACGAGGAACATGATCTGGCTCATCAGCTCCGCGCGCGAGGGCAAGGTGGCGATCGCCGGGATCTGCGGCGCCTCGACCACCGTCCCCTCCACCAGGGCCGCTTTGAACTGAACCTGCGCGTTCTCCCGGGCGAACTCGGTCAACGCGCGCATGAGCGCCACCGGATCATCCTTGCTCAGCGCGATGGCCGTCATCCCCCGAAAATGCTCGCTCAGCCGCTCCACGGGCGTCCCTCGCGCGGCCAGGCGCGCCAGGGTGTTCTTCACCACGCGAAAGCGCGCATTCGCCTTCTCCAATTTCCGCCGCAACTCCCAATCCTTGGCCACCGTCAGTCCCTGCGTGCTCAGCAGGACGACCGTCGGCGTCTCACGGAAAGCTTGCGCCAGCCACTCCATCTCCGCTTGTCGCTGCTGCCTGGTCTTCATCGCCTTCCTCCTCTCACGGCCACCCGCTCACATCCAGTTTCACGCCGGGACTCATCGTCGAAGAGATCGTGATCCCCTTGATGTACTTCCCCTTGGCCGATGCCGGGCGGGCCGCGACGACGGCCTCGATCAGCGCGCGCGCATTCTCCACGAGCTTGGGCGTCTCAAACGAGAGCTTGCCGATAGCCGCGTGCACGACCCCCGTCTTGTCCACGCGGAACTCGATCCGCCCAGCCTTCACTTCGCGCACGGCCGTCCGGACGTCGAAGGTGACCGTCCCCGTCTTCGGATTCGGCATCAGGCCGCGCGGCCCCAGGATCTTGCCCAGTGGGCCCACCAACCGCATCATGTCCGGCGTCGCGATCAACGCATCGAACTCCAACCATCCCTCCCGGATCCGCGCCACCAAATCCTCACCGCCGACGACGTCCGCTCCCGCTTCCTCAGCCTCTTTCATCTTCTCCCCAGCGGCGATCACGGCCACGCGTTTGCTCTTGCCCAAGCCGTGCGGCAGCACGACCGTCCCGCGGACCATCTGATCGGCCTTCCGCGGGTCCACATTGAGCTGAATGGCCAACTCCACCGTCTCATCAAAGCGCGCGAAGGCGATCCGCTTGATCAGCTCCACCGCCTCCTCCAACGGATACGCCCGCGCGCGATCCACCTGCGCCAGAGCCGCCGCGTATTTCTTCCCCCCCATCCGCCTCCTCCTATGACTCCACGATCTCCAACCCCATGTTTCGCGCCGTCCCCATGATGATGCGCATCGCCGCCTCCAGCGACGTCGTGTTCAAATCCGGCAGCTTCGTCCGCGCGATCTCCTCGATCTGCTTCATCGTCACGCGGCCGACCTTCTGCCGATTCGGTTGCGGCGACCCCTTCTCGATCCCCGCCGCCTTCTTCAAGAGATCGGCCGCCGGCGGCGTCTTGGTCACAAAGGTGAACGACCGATCCGAGTAGACCGTCACGACCACCGGGATGTTCACATCCCCCATGTTCGCCGTCCGGGCGTTGAACTGCTTGCAGAACTCCATGAGATTGATCCCGTGCGGTCCCAGCGACGTCCCCACCGGAGGCGCTGGCGTCGCCCGCCCCGCCGGAATCTGCAACTTCACCTGCGCGACGACCTTTTTCGCCATATCACTCTTCTTCCGCGAAGGTCACCTTCTCGACCTGAAGAAAATTCAGCTCGACCGGCGTCGAGCGCCCGAAGATGGTCACCATCACTTTGAGCGTGTTCTTATCCGGATTCACCTCGTCCACTTTCCCCATGAAGCCCGTGAAGGGGCCATCCATGATCTTGACCATCTCGCCCGGCACGAACATATGCTTGGGCTTCGGCTTGTCCGCCGTGAGCGAGACGTGATGAATGATCTCCTCGACCTCCTCATCCGTCAGCGGCGTCGGATGCTGTCCGCCGACGAACCCCGTGACCTTAGGTGTGTAGCGCACCACCTGCCACGCTTTCTCGGAGATCTCCCCCCGCTCATTGGTCTCGATCTGCACGAGCACATACCCGGGGAAGATCATCTTCTCCGATTCGACGCGGCGCCCCCCGCGCAGCTCCACCACCTTCTCCGTGGGCACGAGCACATCGGTGATCTCCCGCTCCATGCCGAAGGCTCGAATGCGATTCTTCAAGCTCTCGCACACCTTGTGCTCATGCCCGGAATAGGTATGGACGATGAACCACCGCTTCGGCATCGCCTACCGCGCCGCGTATTCGAAGAGTTTGCTGACCAGATACCCGAGCACCCAATTGGTGCCGTAGAGGAAGAATCCGAAGAAGAAGACGACGATCAGCACGACGACCGTCTGCGTATAGACCTCCTTCCACGTCGGCCAGGAGACTTTCTGCAATTCCAACTTCACATCCTCGTAGAACTGCCGCGCCGCGCGCGCCTTGGCCACAGTCCATGAGCCGGCTCGGACCGGGAGCCCGACGATCCACTGCAGCCCCCGCGTGATCCAGCTCGGCTCGGTGACGATCGGCTTCTTCTCTACCCCGGCAGCGACTTTCGCCATGTTCGTATCGGTCGAAGAATCGGGATGGCAGGGGCAGCAGGATTCGAACCTGCCCTTGCGGTTTTGGAGACCGCCGTGCTATCCGCTGACACCATGCCCCTGCCGAAATCGCCTCATTTCGTCTCCCGATGCAGCGTGTGTCGCCGACACACGCGGCAGAACTTGCGAAACTCCAACCGCTTGGTCGTCTTCTTCTTGTTCTTCGTCGTCGAATAATTTCTCGCCTTGCACTCGGAACACTGCAAGATGACGATCTCGCGCGGCATGCGTGCGCCTCACTCGAGGATTTCGGTGATGGTGCCGGCGCCGACGGTGCGGCCGCCCTCCCGGATGGCGAAGCGCAACCCCCGCTCCAGGGCGATGGGCGTGATCAGCTCCACCTCCAAATTCACATTGTCCCCCGGCATCACCATCTCCACCCCCTCGGGCAGCCGAATCGTCCCCGTCACATCCGTCGTCCGAAAATAGAACTG
>BEHK01000173.1 GCA_002898775.1 bacterium HR08
GCCGCGATCGAACCCCATGGCGGTGAAGAACGAGAGCACATCGCCGTCGGCCCATCCGACCATGGTGCGCACGCTGCGCAGACCGCGCTCGCGAAAATGCTCGAGCGCCTCGGCCAAGAGCCGCCGGCCGATCCCACGACGGCGATAGTCCGGATCCACCATGAGGACCGTGATCCATCCCGTCGGCGGGAGATGGAATTCCCAGCTCCGCACCTCGCCGACCAGGACGCCAACGATCCGACCGTTGACCTCGGCCACGCGAGCCAAAGGCGGATCCCCAATGGCGCTCCCCAAGCCCAGCTTGCGCCGCCAAAACTCGGGTTTCGCTTCGCCCGTCACGCGCGCATCCAAGGCGATGATCGCCTCCACATCCTCGGCGCACGGCGATCGGGTGAGCACCCCCGCCGGCCTCCTTCGTCCAGACGCTCGCGCCAGTTTTCGCACGCTCGCTCGCTCCACCATAGCCGGGATTTCTTTCAGCAATCCGCGTGCCTAGCCCCCGGGTGAGACCTCCGGCGAGGCGAGAGAAGAACGAACTCCAGGAGCAGCAAACACTTCGCGTCTTCGCACGAGGCGCGGATGGAGAACGCACTGAACGCTCTCGGTCACTTCGGTCACCAAGCGCGAGGCCGATGATCGCCGTCAGACGAGGAAGGCGTGGCACTCCCGTGACTTCTCGCGTGACCATAGAGGCATATCCCTCCGCTCACCCGGTGCCACAAGTGACACGGCGGGAGCCGTCCTCAGCACCGAGCCGCTGAACGTCGCCGAACGATCGCCTCCCCGGAAGAGACCGTCACTCGGGCTTGCTCAAACCGTAGCGCCGCAGCTTCCGATAGAGCGTGCGCACGCCAATCCCCAACTCCCGCGCAACGGCGGAAAGATCGGAATGGCGCTTGAGCGCCTCAGCCAGAAGCTGCGCCTCGAAACAGGCGAGCTTTCGGCGCAAGGTCGCCTCCCGCAAAACCTCCGGCCTCGGACATCGCGCGAGGATATGGTCCGGCAGATGCTCGGGTCGCACCTCCTCGCCATCCACTCGTGCCAGGGCATACGTGAGGGCGTTCTTCAGTTCCCGCACATTCCCCGGCCAGGGATAGCAGAGCAACAGCTCCCACGTGGCCGGAGAGAGTCGCACGGAGATGCCCGCTTCGGTCAGGAACTGATGGACGAGCGCCGGGATGTCTTGCGGGCGCTCGCGGATCGGAGGGATCACGTAGACGAAGATGGAGAGGCGATAGTAGAGATCGCGACGGAATTCCCCGCGCTCGACCTTCTGCTTGATGTCCGCGTTCGTGGCCGCAATGAAGCGCACATCAATCGGACGATCGCGCGCGCTGCCCAAGGGGCGCACCCGCTTCGTCTCAATCGCGCGCAGCAGTTTCGCTTGCGCGTCCGGGGGGATCTCCACGACCTCGTCGAGGAAGACGGTTCCCCCCTCGGCCTCCTCCAAAAGCCCCTTGCGACTCCGCGTCGCGCCGGTGAAGGCTCCGCGCTCGTAGCCGAACAGCTCGCTCTCGAGCAGATGCGTCGGAATGGCCGCGCAATTAATGGGGAGAAACGGACGGGCACTTCGACGCGATCGCTCGTGAATGTACCGGGCGAGCACCTCCTTCCCCACCCCCGTCTCGCCCAGAATGAGCACGGCCTCAGAGCTGCGCGCGGCGATCTCGGCATCGCGGAAGATCTTCTCCAATGACCCGATGACGACCTCCACCGCTCTCGCCTCCCCTCGCGCCGTCGCCGGGGATTGTAGCGCGCCTTCGGAGAGGCGAGCAAGGGGGGATCGCCCGCGCACTCACCGACCCGAGGATGCGCGCGCGACGCTCTCGGTGACGATCACGCGCCCGGCCATCGCCATGTGTTCGGGCGAACACCACACGGTGCAGTAGAACGGGAAGACGCCCGCGCGATCTGGCGTGAAGTCCACCACGTGGACCTCGCCGGGCTTGATCTCCGCGACGCCGATCCCGAAATCCGGCAGCGCGAAGCCATGCGAGACCGTCTCCACATTGCGGATCTTCAAGCGCACGGGTCGGCCCCGCTCCAATCGGATCTCACTCGGCTGCCAATTTCCGTTCTTCGGTTGAATGGCCAAAATCTCGATGACCTCGCGTCCGGCGTCGCGATGGCGATCGTACCAGAGCGCGGCGACGACCGTTCCGACCGTCGCCAGCACGGCCAATACGACGGCGAACGCTTCTTGCCGTCTCATCGCTCTCCCCTCCTCATCCGACGAAGAGCCACAGCAGTCCCAAGGTCATGGCTCCCAAGAAGCCGAGGATCGGAAACGCCCCGCGCACGGCCGCCTCCGGTTCCCCGAACGTCTGCCGCGCGATCTTGAGGGTGATGTCAATGGAGAAGAGCAGGCCGATCAGAAGCGTCAGGATCATCAGATACGGCATGAGCCCGGTGAGCACCGGCGTCCAAGGGAAATGCGCCGTCCCGAACAGGTCCCACCCCCACGCGAACGGATCAGAGAGGACATGCAGGAGGTAACTCCCATTGGGCAGGATGATGCCGAGGCTGAAGGCGATCCACGCGGCCAATCCCAGAGGCACCGTGGCGTAGGAGAAGTTCACATAGACCTTCTTCAGCGGCACGGGCTGATGAGCTGCGCGCCGCGCCCCCCACACGAAGAGGAGGAAGATCGCGGGCAGAACGACCAGATTCCAACTCGCGTGCAGACCGATGAAGGTCAGATACCCGGAGAGCGTCGCCGCGTTCGCCCAGTCTTTGAGCGTCCCCCATGGCCCCTGGAATGTCACGAAGAAGACGATGGCGATCCCCAACATGATGAGCGCCTTGTACGCCTCATCCAACCCGCGCTTCTCATCCACGAGCAGGTCCACGCCCGGAGGGCGCAGATTCACCGCCATGTTGTCGTATTCGCACGTCTTCAAGCACTCGAAGCACATGCCGCAATAAGTGTTCCGGCGAAAAGCATAGGGCAGCAGCAACCACGGACAGCCATATCCCCGCTCATTGCCCACGACGCACCCCTTCTGCTTGTGTCTGGCGCAGATCTCGGGATCCTTCACCCGCACCTCCGTGAGCGCGAAATTCGAATAGAGCCCCTGGAATCCGCTCACCGGACACACGTAGAGGCAGAATGTCCGCGCGCGATAGATGAGCGAGAGCACGACCGACAGGGCGATGATCGCCGCCAGGAGCACGAACGTCGCCGCCGGTCGCACGGTGAAGAATCCCGAAGCGAAGGTCGTCGCCAGAAAGAGGATGTTCATGAGCCACATGTTCGAGAGCGATTTCGGCCATCGCTTGTTCAAGCCGAAATAGAGATTCCGCCCCCGCTCGTATCGGACACTGAACAACCGCAGCCGCTGCAGCCACTCGCCCAGAAACGGCAGCGGGCACATCGTGCACCAGAAGCGCGAGAGCACGGGCACGAGCACCGTCATCAGGAGCACCCACCAGAGGATCCACACGATCATGATGCCGAAGTTGTAATTGCCCGGCGAGGTCAAGCCTCCGAAGAATCCGGCCATGAGGATGACCGTGAACAGAAAGACGTTGAAGAGGATGAGCGCGAGCGGCATCCAGCGACTCTTGAGGAGCCGCCGGACCCACGGGAATCGCGTCAGCTCAAAGCGCCACGTTTCCGGA
>BEHK01000174.1 GCA_002898775.1 bacterium HR08
GTCTGCTCTCTGTTGCACTTGTCGTCAGGACGCCCTTGCGGGCGGCCTGCCTGGGCGTTACCCAGCCCGCTGCCCTGCGGTGTTCGGACTTTCCTCCGACGGCCGGCTGCGCCGACCATCGGCGACCGCCCGATTCGCCCCGAACCCGAGAGAATTATATCCCCCTGCTCACGAGAACGAAACCGATCTCGAGCCGCCTCGCGCAGATGAAGAAAAATTAATCATTCCGGAGATACCGCGCGCTCTCCCACTCGGTGTATAATTCTCTCGCAGCATGATCTGAAGCAAGGAGCGCGAGTATGAGCATCAGGCGATGGAAAAAGGCCATCCTCGCGGCGCTCGCCCTGGGGCTTCTGGTCGGCTCCTCGGCATGGAGCCAATCCTCCCAGAAGGCGACCAAGCCCCTCAGTCCGAAGGAGGATCCGCGCCTTATCGGCAAGCGCGACATCAACAAGCGACAGTGGAACTTCTATAGCCTCGAGCGCGAGGTGCAGCTGGGCCGGCAGTTGGCCGCCGAGGTCGATCGCTATATGCAGGTCCTGGATGATCCGATCATCAGCGAGTACATCAATCGCGTCGGCCAGAATCTCGTCCTTCATTCGGATGCGAAGGTCCCCTTCACGATCAAAGTCATCGTCTCGGACGAGGTGAACGCGTTCGCGCTGCCCGGCGGGTTCTTCTACGTGAACACGGGTTTGATCGCGGCCGCCGAGAACGAATCGGAATTGGCCGGCGTGATGGCGCATGAGATCGCGCACGTCGCGGCGCGACATGCCTTGGAGAACTTCACGAAGACGCAGTTGCTGAGCTTCCTCCAGATTCCGCTGATCATCTTCACCGGCGGGGGGTACTATGGCCTGGGTCAGCTCATCCTGATGGGATCGGATCTGGGCATCTACGCGGCTTTCTTCAAGTTCAGCCGTGGAGCGGAGCGCGAGGCCGATATCCTCGGCGCCCAATACCTCTGGGCCGCCGGCTACGATCCGAACGGCCTGTTGACCTTCTTCGAGAAGATCAACGCGATGCAGAAGACGCGCCCCGGGGGTATCTCGAAGCTCTTCATGTCGCATCCGCCCACGCCGGATCGCATCGAAGTCGTGAAGGAGTTGATCGCGCGCTTCCCCGAGCGAGAGGAGTACATCATCACCACGTCCGAGTTCAACAAGGTCAAGGAGCGACTCATCCGACTCCAAGGCCTACACCGGCGATTGGACGAGAAGCGAGCGCCCACGAGCGCTCCGGAGGAGCGCGGCCGGCCTACGCTGAAGCGTCGCCCGCAGGGACAGGATCAACCGCCGGCGGAATCTTCGGGGGAGGAGAAGACGAAGACGGAGTCCTCCGAAAACCCTCCACCTTCGTCGGAGAGGCCCACGCTGAGGCGGCGAAATCCCTGACGCCGGCCAGCTCAGCATCCGCTCGGTCGGGACGCTTCTTGCCGGCCATCTTCCCTGCGGCGAGCGGCGGTGACGCGTGCCGCTTCTATTCAGGATGGCGCTGAGCCAAACGCCCAAGCAGCGTCCATGCCGCGATCGCCCCAAAGCCGCTCAGGAGAAAGAGCGGGACCGTCGCTCCCACTCCGGTGAGGGCGATGACGGAGATCGCCCAGAGAAAGCCCGCCAGACGAACTTCGGGATCGAGCATCGAGGGGATCGGAGCAGATGCGCCGATAAGAAACCAGGAGCTTCCGGGCACGCACGCCGAGACCAGTTCTCTCCCGACGACCAGAATTGGCGCGGCTTGCCCTTGACTCGCCCACACGGCGATCCGCGCGATCCCGGAGATCATCAGTCCGATTCCTCCCTCGCTCAGGACCCACAGCATGCTGCTTCCACTGAACCCCAAGAGGAGATAACCCAAGGCGCGCGCGCTCTCGCGCGTGAAGAGGAGAGAGAGCCGATAGAGCGTTTGCGAGAACGTCCCCCCATCGGTCACCGCCAAAGCCGGTCCATAGACGAGCGCCGCAAGCAATCCGACCCCCGCCACCATGATCACAAGCGCGGCGAGGAACTGCGGGATCAAGAGAAGCGCCCACAGGATGCGCCCGATCGCGCCATAACGCGCGAGCATTCCGAGGGCCATGAGGATCAGGGCGCTCGCCCCGGCGATCCCGAGGAAGAGAAACACGGGCCCGACAATCGCGGGCATTCGCTGCAAGACGCGCGAGGGAGGTCTCCAAGAGAGTTGCCACCGTGTCCCAACGTCGGTGATCAACGACGCCGCTAGGATCGCCGACGTCACGGCGAGCGTCGCAAGGAAGGCTCCCCATCCGCCGAGGCGCCACCCCAGGGCCAGTTTCGGAGACTCCTCACCCGCCACATAAGCCAACAGATGAAAGACGGCCAGGAGCATCCACCCGATCACCACGCCCGATCCGTACCAGAGCATCCGCTGACGATCGAAGAGGAAGCGCAAAGCGAAGATCATCTCCGTGAGCGCCATCGCCGGAGCCGACTCCGCTCGCACGGCTTGAGCCGTTTGATCTTCTGCTGCCTCCGCCTCACCGAGCACAGGCTCCGCCATCCCTGCTTCTGGCGGAGGTTCCTCGCGCGGTGCTTCCCCTTCGTCCCGCAGCTCCGGGATCGGTTCCGCCGCCTCCGGCGGAGGTTCTACCACCGGAATGACCTCCCGCGAGGCCAACCACTGATCGAGCGCGGAAGCCCCACAACTGGGGCAGAACGACGCCCGGTCGGGAAGCGGGATACCGCACTCGGAGCAAAATCGCGCCATGGCTCACGAGATGGCGGCCGCGATGATGATCGAGATCCCGATGATGATCCCAGCGACGACGACCCCTACGGCGATATTCTTATCCTCGACCAACTCCTTCCCCAGGGAGAACGGTGTGATCAGGTCGAAGATCAAATATCCGACGACCGAGAGGGCGATCCCCAAGAGCCCATACGTCGCCGTCGAGATCAAATCCCAGATGTTCAACTTCTCCGCGATCCGCGATGCTTGAACGGCCAGCCCCATGGAACCTCCCCACAGCACCGCGCTCACCCATGAGTTGCTCATACCGGATGCTCCTTCCCCCACGACATGCGCATGGAGGGCCATGCTCTCCGAGCGAATGCTCCGCTGCCTGCCCATGACCGGTGATCGCCGCAATCCCGATCCTTTGGAGAACGCTTCCCCGAAATGCCGTGCCGTTCACGATCCCCCGTACCTCTCCTACCGCGATGGTCCGGGGACAGACCTCTCTGGATCCGCTGCGCGATCGCCCAGGACTCTCGTCAGGAACGACAACTCATCCCCGCGTGATGCTGATCTCCTCCTCTTTGCCGCGGGTGAAGAACCAGATGAGGATGCAGACCATGGCGATGATGACCAACGTGATCCACACCCACTGGCTCACATGCCCCTCATCGGTGGGGTTCGGCGCAGCCTTCCATTTGAAGAAGTACACCATCGAAAGGATCAGGCACACCGCGGTGACGATCCACAAGGCGGCGTCCATGATCGCCTTTCTCCTCATACGCCCTCCCTCCTCCGCCTCCCTCGCCTCCCGGTGGGCGGCGAGGAGAAATCGAGCGCGCGTGCACGTATGACGCGCAATCGCTTCGAGGTCACCTCCGAACGCCTCTATAACT
>BEHK01000175.1 GCA_002898775.1 bacterium HR08
CACCGACCAAGGTGACCTGGCCGCCCGATGGCTCCGGCGTCTACTTCCTCGTGGGAGAGAAAGGGACGACGAGCGTGTACTTCGCCTCGCTCGATGGAAAAGTGCGCAAGGTCCTGGAGGGCACGCATGTCCTCTCGGGCTTCTCCCTGGCCAAGAACGGACAAGTGGCCACCGTGCGCTCGACGTTCAAGGAGCCGGGGGTGCTCGTCACCTTCAATCTCCGCGACCCGACGAACATCAAAAAGCTCGTGGACGTCAACGAAGACGTGCTGGCGGGCGTGAAGCTCGGCGATGTCGAGGAGTTGTGGTTCACCTCGACGGACGGCTGGAAGATTCAAGGCTGGCTGATCAAACCCGCCGAGTTCGACCCGACGAAGAAATACCCCATGGTGCTCTGGATTCACGGGGGGCCGTGGGCGATGTACACTGTCGGATTCAACTGGGCCTTCCAGAACTTCGCGGCCAACGGCTATGCCGTGCTCTACACGAATCCGCGAGGAAGCACGGGCTACGGTCAAGACTTCGTCAATGGCATCCAATACGCATATCCGGGCAAGGATTACGATGACTTGATGGCGGGCGTGGATGCGGCGCTCGCCAAGGGCTGGATTGACGAACGCAACCTCTTCGTCTGCGGCGGCAGCGGTGGTGGCGTCCTCACGGCTTGGATCGTCGGCCACACGGATCGCTTCGCAGCGGCCGTCTCCATGCGCCCGGTCATCAACTGGCATTCGTTCGTGGGGACGACCGACGGCCCCAATTGGTACTACCAGTTCCGAAAGCTCCCGTGGGAGGATCCGATGGAGTACGCCCTCCGATCCCCGCTGCACTATGTCGCCAACGTGAAGACGCCGACGATGATCATGACCGGTGAAGCGGACCTGCGCACGCCCATCGGGCAGAGCGAAGAGTTCTACCGCGCACTGAAGATGCTCAAGAAGGAGACGCTCTTCATCCGCATGCCCGAGGAGTATCACGGCTGGCGCCGCCCATCGCACCAGCTGGCGCAGCAGCTCTACCTGCTGGCGTGGTTCGAGAAACACAAGCGCCAGGACAAAGCTGTTCCGATCGAGGGCACCGGACAGGAGACCGGACGCGCTCGAACGGAACGATGAATCTCACGCGGGGGCCCCACGTGGGCCTCTCCACGCAGGAGGAATCGCGATGCGAGGCTTGAAGGTTCGAGGTCTCGAACTCGCTCTGCTTGTGCTCCTTGGCGGCTTTCCCCCGATCGGAAGAGGAGCAGCCACGCAGCTCTCTCGAAAGCCTCCCCAGACCCCAGTGGAGGAGGTCAAGGAGGTCTTGCACGGGGTCGAGCTCGTGGATCCGTATCGCTGGCTCGAAGACCAATGGAGCCCGAAGACCCGCGCGTGGATCGAGCAGCAGAACGCGTACACGCGCGCGCTGCTGGATGCCGTCGCCGGACGCGAGTGGATCCGGCGGCGCCTCGCCGAGCTGATGAAAGTGGATGTCGTCGGACTGCCCATCGAGCGCGGCGGCCGATATTTCTTCACCAAGCGACGCGCAGAGCAAGAGCAAGCCGTGATCTACATGCGGCGGGGGCGCCAAGGGCCGGATGAAGCGTTGATTGATCCGCATCCCTGGAGTCCCGATCATACGACGAGCGTGACGCTGCTGGATGTCTCCGATGACGGAACCCTGCTCGCATACGGCGTGCGCCAGGGAGGCGAGGATGAACTCACCATCCGACTCTTCGACGTCGAGGCTCGTCGCGATCTCCCCGATGTCCTTCCCAAAGGCCGATACTTCGACCTCTCGCTCGTGCCGAACAAAAGCGGCCTCTACTACGCGCGTCACACGCCCGAAGGCCCGCGCGTCTATTTCCATCGGCGAGGCGATGACCCGGCGCGCGATCGGGAGATCTTCGGTCGCGGCTATGGCGTGGATAAGATCATCACGGTCACGCTCTCGGAGGACGGACGATACGCGCTCTTCACGGTCTCGCACGGTGCCGGAGCCCGACGGACGGAGATCTATCTCTACGACGTAGCGCGCGATGGCCCCATCCTTCCGGTCGTCAAGGATATCGAGGCGCGATTCAGCGGACAAATCGCCGGAGACACGCTCTATCTGCTGACGGACTGGAATGCCCCGCGAGGTCGCCTCCTCGCCGTGGATGTGCGCAAGGCGACGGCACAAGACCAGTGGCGCGAGGTCATCCCGCACTCTTCGGCCGTGATCACCAATTTCGCTCTGGTCGGCGGGCGAGTCGCGGTGAACTTCCTGGAGAACGTTCAAGCGCGCGTGCGAATGTTCGATCCTCAGGGAAAATTCCTCGCGGAGATCCCGCTGCCGGCGATCGGCTCCGTCAGCGGCGTGAGGGGGCGCTGGGAGAGCCCCGAGGTCTTCTACGCGTTCTCCTCCTTCCACATCCCGACGACGATTTACCGCTACGACGTGAACACGAGGACGTCAGAAGTGTGGGCCGCGTTGAAGGTGCCGATCCGCAGCGAAGCGTTCGAAGTCAAACAGGTCTGGTATGAGTCGCGCGACCGAACGCGCATCCCGATGTTCATCGCCCACGCGCGCGGACTGAAGCTCGACGGCTCGAATCCGACGCTCCTCACCGGATATGGCGGGTTCAACGTGAGCATGCTGCCCGGCTTCTCCGCGCGCGCCGTCCTGTGGATGGAATTGGGAGGCGTGTACGCCCTGCCGAACTTGCGCGGCGGCGGCGAATTCGGCGAGGAGTGGCACCGCGCAGGGATGCGGGAGAAAAAGCAGAACGTCTTCGACGACTTCCTGGCCGCTGCCGAGTGGCTCATCAAGAACGGGTATACGAACCCCTCGCGCCTGGCCATCTCCGGAGGCAGTAATGGCGGATTGCTCGTCGGGGCGGCGCTCACGCAGCGCCCGGATCTGTTCGCCGCCGTCGTCTGCTCGTACCCCCTGCTCGATATGATCCGATACCATCGGTTCCTGGTCGCGCGCTTCTGGATCCCGGAGTATGGAGCTTCGGACGATCCGGAACAGTTCCGGTACCTGCTCGCCTACTCCCCATATCACCGCGTGACGCCCGGCACGCGCTATCCGGCCGTCCTCTTCATCACCGGCGACGCCGATACGCGCGTGGATCCGCTACATGCGCGGAAGATGGCGGCGCGACTCCAAGCGGCGACGGCGTCGGATCGCCCCATCCTCCTTCGATATGACACGAAAGCCGGTCACTCGGGAGGATTGCCGCTCAGCAAACAGATCGAGGATCTGACCGATGAGTTGAGCTTCCTCCTCTGGCAGCTCGGCGTCCGGATCCCGCAGAGCTGATCGTATCGTCGCAACGAGCGCGAACGTTTCGCCCGAGCCCGTGCGGCGGCAACGGCCCTTCATGGGCGCCGCACGCTTTTCGTTCCCTCCGAGTCGGTCGCCTTCCGCGGCTCGCGAGCGCGAAGCAGGTCTGGTAAAATTTTCGCCTCTGAGGAGTCAACGAGATGAAGACGAAGCGCTTCGATGGTCGGACATTCTACGAACGGTTCACGCGCTATGCGGCGGACCTCTACCCCGGACGATAT
>BEHK01000176.1 GCA_002898775.1 bacterium HR08
TCGTGCTAAAACCTTCAGAGGGTTGGCTTTGAGAGTTTTGGCCACCGTTGTTGCTTTCGTCCTGTGGCGTCAATATGCTCTGGCTATTTGAATTAACAGCACAGGTTAGCAAACAACGCCGTCACTGAGCCTAACAAACCGATCCATCCAATCAGCAGGTAGTTCCAAAAGCTCACATAATCCTTCCATCGCGCCTGGCGCTCCGGGGGGAATTGCGCATACCGTGCGGAATGGAGGGTGAAGCCGGTGGGGAACAGGAAGCAGATTCCGGCGTTCAACCCCAGGAGCAGGGGGATGAAGCGCGCCTGATCCAGAAGGATGAGCCCCATCACCCCGCCCAGGCTGGCGAAGGGGCCAGCGAAGAAGGCGCCCAATGCCGCCCTCTTCCAGAAATCCCTTCGGGCCTCCGGGAGGTTGTTATAGAAATACCAGCCCGCCTTCTGGGTGACGCGCTGGAGGACTTCCTGATCCGTCAGGGGGCTGTGCCGCCGCTTCGCCCGCTGGCGCATCCGGACCTCCCTCAGGGGGCGGGGATGTTCGGCCAGTCCGGCCAGATTTCCTCCCAGGATTCCGGAGCCGATGGGGATGGCTGAAGGATGGTTTCGTAGAAACCGCTCACCGCCTCTATGCTCCGTTCTCGAAGCCCTGATGCGCTGAACCCTACGATTAAGAGGTTTCCTCCAGCCGCGCCTATTATCACAAATGCGGGAGCTTCTGGCCTGCATATGAGTGCCCCCGCCGCCGCTCCCAATGCCGGGAGCAACACAGTTACTCCGACATCCACCGTTACGGCTGCAGCAAACTCAGTGCTCCGGAGCCCCACCTCCCGTTTGCTCCCCCATCCATACTCGTAGACGTCCCCGCCAACGGCAAGGGCGATCCCGATCCCGGTGGAGGCGGAGAACAGCTCGTGGCGGAAAGCCGCCCCCGGGGAGAGATAGCGAACCAGGCCCGGATGGGTCCAGCGGGCGTGGGTGAGGAAGGGGGAAAGGCCGGCCGCCTGCCGGGCTTCCCGGGAGCCGTATACGAGGATCTGGCCCGGATAGGTGCTCCCTGGAACAAACCGCAGCCCCCCTCTGAGCATTTGTCCGGCCCGCCAGGTCTGGTAGCCACCATAGCCCAGGGTGTAAAGGTCGGCAGGGCTAAGGGGGCAGATGAAAGCGCCGGTGGGGGTGGGGGCTTGCGGAGGCATCGGAGGCCCCTCCAGGGTCAGCGTCCGACCCATCCCGGTGACTTCGCCGAAGCACTGCACTTCGCCGGTGAGGATGTCGACGCTGCAGGTCTGCTGTCCATACGGGTCATAGTAGCTGATGGGGTTAGCGAAGGCATACGCATACCGGTGCCACGTCTTTGGCCGCCCGGCATCGCCGGGCAAGGGCTCCCGGGTGAGCCACACCCCCGCCCAGGGGTCGTAGAGGCGCACGCCGAATTCATACAACCCCAGGTGTTCATCCCCCTCCTTGCCCGCCAACGTGTAATGATTGTGGGGCTCAGAGAAGACTCACTGGCATGGGAGACGACTCTCATAGGCTGCCTTACGACAGGAATACGGCCCGATCAAGCCCGGATATTCAGAAAAGAGCGTCAAATATCCCCATTCGCGCCCACATTAGAACCACAAATGACGTGCTGAGAAGTGTTATCAAGCCCATTATTCGAAGCCGAAGAAACCCGCGCTTCGAAAAATGTTCCTCCATCTCCTTCCACGTCTTCTGATTCTCAAGCTTCGATCCTCCTTGAAGCCGGAACAGCAAGGCCAACATACGACGCGGGCAACAGAGGAACCCCAATCCCCAGCCATAAAGCAATCCCAATATGGTTAAAAGCCATGCCCGGATTATCCACAGAACGATCTCCCCCATCTTTTCCTCCACCTCTTACAAACAAGCCCTTAGTTGTATCAACAGATAAAGAAATACAGCAAGCGCCGGGATACTTACCAGCAGCATGCATCCGCTCACAAATTGAATGATCCGAATTGCCTGAGGATACGTGGCCAGCGCCCTGTGAACCCGTTCCCCGGGATCTTCCAGTTGATCCGCCCGATACCCCAGCCACCACTGGTCTTGTTTGCAGGCCAGCCATTCCAGCCAATACCACAGCCGCACCGGCTGCCATAAACCCATCCCTCCCACGAAGGTCATCATCACCGCCAGTAAAAACCCAAGCAACCAGTCAGCAAAAGTGAAATGGTCGCATCCCATAGCAAAGCCATCCTTCGAATTCGGAAGTGGAGGAAGTGGAATAACCAGCGTGATCGGATCTGGGTGTCTCATCAGGGCGCCAGGGGATAAGGCCAGTATTCAGGTTGTTCATACTTCTGTTCCCCTTGCCAGCAGGCAGGGTGCAAAATCCTTTGCCAGAAGGCCTTCAGATCTGCGAGAGAAAACAGCCGAATCACATTCGTGTGCATGGGGTAGGCATGAATCTCGCCAGACAAAGATGGAAGCTCCCTGGAAATTTTAAATCCTACTCCCAGGTTGATGTCCACAGCCCACCGGGTTTCACGCGTAGCAGTGCTCCACAGTGCAAGATCGGGCCCTACATAGACGGGAATCGGCATCGTTCCAATTGGGGTGAGGAAAGTTCGACTTCCACCGAATGTAACAGACCATCCGGTTAGTTCTTGAAGATCCTGAATATTGCTGCCTAAAATCGAGACCCCAACACCAGCTCCATAAGGAACATATCCCCCTACTTCTTTGGCCATAGCTACACCGATTTGGCCTTGCAGATCCGCAACAAGATAAAGACATCCTGTTCCGCCCAACCCAGGGATTGCAAAAGTGGCACACCCTCCCACGCCTCCCGCTTGCTGTCCATACGGGTCATAGTAGCTGATAGGGTTAGCGAACGCATACGCATACCGGTGCCAGGTCCTGGGCCGCCCGGCATCGCCGGGCAGTGGCTCCCGGGTGAGCCACACCCCCGCCCAGGGGTCGTAGAGGCGCGCGCCGAATTCATACAACCCCAGGTGCTCATCCTACTCCTTGCCCAGGAAGGTGGAGTGGTTGTGCGGGTCGGTGAAGTTGCTCTGGGCTGGGAGCACCTGGCCATAGGCGTCGTAGCGGTAGTTGTGGGTGGACTGGCCCAGGTGCTTGGTGAGGCCCGCCACGCTCCCCTGCCCGTCCAGGTGATACCAGTAGGTCTGGCCCTCGGTGCCCTCCGGGAAGTGGCGCATCGCCAGCAGCATCGGGGTGGGGCTGAAGGCCTCCACCCCGCCCCGGTAGTAGTCCCGCCATTGCCCGTTCCACATCTCGTATTCGGCCACCGGGTCCAGGCCGTCCAGCACGTATTCCGTCCGCCTCACCCCACCCCCGCCATCCTTCGGGTCGTATTCCTTCGCCAGCCGGCGGCCCAGGCCATCATAATAGAGGCGGGTAACCTCCCGGTCCACGCGGTGGCCCCGGGGGTTGGTCTGGTAGGCCTGGGCGGTGATGAGCCGGTCCTCCCGGTCGTAAGTATAGTCCATCCCCTGGGTG
>BEHK01000177.1 GCA_002898775.1 bacterium HR08
GGTCATCCGGCTTCCGCCGGGACCGGTCACCGTCGTCGCCGTCGACTCGACGGGCCGCGCCGACCGGGCCCACCTGCACGTCCTCCCCCCGTGAGCCGGCCCCGCTGGCCAGGAGGTCGCCCAGGCTGACTTCTCGCCGCCATTCTTGCAGGAGAAAGACGGATGACAAAGTTACCTTGATTTTTCACGAATCTCTATCCTGCGTGTCCTGAATTTTACGGGTCAATTTGCTCCATCAAGCAATTTGCTCCATCAAGGCGGAAGGCGGGGGCCAGCTCCTGACGGAGGGGTCGTAAGCTCAGGATAGGCTCAGCGGCCAAGCACTTCCGGAGCCACGTCAGGTCGGGCAGGCCCAGGACCTGAGCCAGGGCCTCGTCGATGGCCCGCCGAATAGGGTCTTCGGCCAGTTGGGGGAACGGCTGAAGGGCCTCATGGGCCAGACGGTCATAAGCGGCCGCTAAGTCGCTAAGCTGGGTCGGGTTCAAGCTACGCACGTCCAGGACAGGGAGTTCCCGGAGCGTCGGCTTTTTGAATTTGACCCACGCTCCCTGCGTTTCCAAGCGGTGCCCGATGAGGATCAGCAGACCTAATGTGCTGTTCAGCCACAGGACGAGGGCTTTCGCTGCCGCTCCATCCAGGCCGGATTTTAGTGCCACAGGCCACCAGACATTCGAGAGCACATTCTCCTCCAGAAGGACGGCTGTTAACCGCTGGGTGTTTAACCGTAGCCGCTCGGCGATAAGCAAAGACCCTGCCCGATTCCAGAGGACCTGGGCATTCCGCAGAGGTCTGCCGGGACGAGACCTCCCAAGCGGCAATAGATAGGCGTTCGGAGATTGAGCCATGCTTTGGACTCGGTCCGCATCGTGGTCCCAAAAAGCCGGATAGTTCGTCGATTGCTGGACCACATAGAAACCGTCGAAAACATCCCTTATATCCGGTCCCAACTCCCCCAGTTCCTGAAGGGGTATCAGGGGTATCAGTTTCAAGGTGACAGGCTTTAGATTGGGTAAAATAAGCTGGTTTTTAGTTACCAAATTAAATAAAATACATATCAGTTGCCATTGGGCAAAGGCGCAGGGGAGAAGCCAGTGGGGAAGGGAGCGGAATGTTGCCCAAGGGATGGTGAAGGCCTCAGCCATTTTCTTGCCGACGACCCAGACGGTGGGGTCGCCGGCGCCCAGAGGTTGGATGGGAAATTCTCGAAGTTTGTCGGCGATCGCCAGGGCCGTCAGAGGTGCGTCCGGATTACGCCAGAGGTTGACGACGGTGACGGCCGATTCCTGGGAGGGCTGTTGCTTGCAAGCGACGATCAGGCATTCACTGAGGTCGGTGTTTTCCGAGAAATTCCATCGCTCCGGGTCGTGACTGACGACAAGGGTCTCGACGACGTAACCGTCCGCCAGCAAGCGCCGGGAAGCTTTCCACTCGACACCGGACAGGAGGGCCTTGGGAAGAACGAAGGCCAGGCGTCCGCCCGGCTTCAAGTAGCGGTCGGCCAGGGCCAGAAAGACGGAGCCCAGGCCCGCCGTCGCCGAGGCCGAGGCCCCCGCCTCCCGGAGGATTCCCTGGAGCTCTCTTTGACAGCGCTTGCGTTGGGTCGGCGGCAAAGACCCAAAGAGGAGGTTGCCGCCGACGCTACGGGTGAAGGGCGGGTTCATGCAGATGAGATCCATCTGCGGCAGATCGATCTCTACGGTCATAGGCCTTGTGTCGGTGACGGTCTGGCCAGTTACCTCTGGAGTCAAGGGGACGAAGCCGGACCGGCGCCTCTGACGCAGGAAATCCAGACTGCCCAGGTAGACGGCTCTACCGCGGACTCCGAAGGGAGCGGCATAGATATGCATATTAGGGATGACGACTTCCGGGACGGGTAGCATCAGCGTGGCCGCCGTCAGGTGGACAGCCGATGGGAGCACATCCAGGCCCCATAGAGCGTCCGTTAGAGTCTCCTTCAAAAGACGACGCAATGCTTGTTGGGAGCCTCTTCCAGCAGTGGCCCGCAAAAAATTGTCCTTTATAGCTTCTACGGCAGCCATGAGTAAAGTCCCTGTCCCGCAGGCGAGGTCGGCAATACGCAGACCGGCGACGGCGGAGGGTTGCTTCCATCGGACCGAGGGCCATCGAGCAGGGTTCAGGGCCAGTCGAAGCAACATCGTGGCGGCCGACACGGATGTGTAATAGGTGCCAAGAGGTTTAGCGATTTCGCCGAGCAGGAGATGGTATAGTCGTCCGACCAGGTCGTGCTGGAGGGCCACGCGGGAACGGGCGACCTCGGCGACCCGGTCGGCACAAATCTGGAAGGCTCGGTCCAATCGTGCGTCCGGAGAAAGCCGGAGTAAGATCTCATGACCGATCCGGAAGATGGCCTGGTAGTTAATGTCCTCGTAGATATGCTTCCAGAGTCGGCTCAGCTCCCCATGGATGTCGCGAGCCGCCATGCACTGGCGGAGAGTCGGGATATCGGGATTATGGCGGGCCAGCTCTTCCTGGAACAGGAGGGCATTGGCCAGGACCAGGGCGGCGATACGGGCGACGGAGTCGCTGTCCGCCGAGCGGGCTTCAATGCCGAGGGGTTCGGCGATACGCTGAACGTTGGCCGGGACGTCGAGGATAACCCGGGCCAGGGCCTCGATGCCCTCCCGAAGGGTTCGGGCGGCCTGACGGACCGCATCCTCCGGCAGGAGTTGTTGCAGATTCGTTTCCAGGGCGGCCACCAAGTGCTGGACATCGCCGTCCTGCCAGTCAGGACGGTCTGCGGTCAGGTAATTACAGATACTGAAGGCCAACGTAGTTTGGGCCAGGGCCGCCTTAAGATGGGAAATTTCGGTCATGCGCCGTAAGTCCGGAGGATAGACGACGGCGATGGCGACGTGGGCGATGTTCTGTTCCACACGTTGTCGGGCCTTTCCCCAGGCCCGATCCCGAGCCCGGGTCTGATCGCCGACCTCGCCCTCGATAGCGAGACGCAAGCCCCGGTAGCTTACCAGTACATCGGGCATCGCCCGGTGAGCACTATGAGTGTCCATGATGAGTTCGGGGAGAGCGACCACGCCACGGTCTTGTAGCAACTGGGCGAGCAAGACGTTGAGCACTTCTTGTCGGTAAACCGGCATTGTCACTCCACCTACGCACGCCCGCGTCCCTGGCCCGGTCAGCCTGGGGTCTATAGCTCACGGGGAAACCCCACCTGCACCGGACGAGGGTCTATACCTGCCGCTCGAAGGATGCGAACGGCGTTGCGAAGGCAGTCCTTGGCATCAAACGAGGTCTCCAGATGGTAACCATCCATAAGCTCAAAGGGTTTATGCAGGCTCCGCGGATCACGTACGATTAACCGTCCCAAAGGGAGCCGGCCCCGCTCCTTCAAGCGTGGGAACGCCCATCGAGCGACGGCGGTGAGCAATCCCTTCCATGTCG
>BEHK01000178.1 GCA_002898775.1 bacterium HR08
CATCAGACGGGAGTGGTCGCGACGTTACACCGATTGGTGCCGGGAGGATTGGAGCGCTTGGAGCGCGAACTGGCGCTATATGCCGAGCAGCGACCGATCGCGCTCGTCCTGCCGGCCCTCTACAGTGAATTCGAGGGAGATGCGATGCCGCGCATCATCGAGGAGTTGCGACACGTCCTCTATGTGCGGCAGATCGTCGTCACCTTGAGCCGCGCGACGCCCGAGCAGTATGCGCGCGCGCGCCAGATGATGGCCGGCTTGCCGCAAGAGGTGACCTTCATCTGGAACAACGGGCCGCGCGTGCAGCGGCTCTACGAGAAGCTTCGGGAGAACGGTTTGCCCGTCGGCGAAGATGGCAAGGGACGCTCCTGTTGGATGGCCTATGGCTATGTGCTCGCCAGCGGCAAGAGCGACGTCATCGCTTTGCACGACTGCGACATCCTCACGTACACGCGCGAGATGCTGGCCCGCTTGTGCTATCCGGTCGTCAACGCCAACATTGATTTCGAGTTCTGCAAGGGCTATTATGCGCGCGTCACCGATCGGCTGCACGGGCGCGTGACGCGACTGTTCCTGACGCCGCTCGTTCGCTCGCTGCGCAGGATCTTCGGCCCTCTGTCCTTTCTCGAATTCCTGGACAGCTTTCGCTATCCCCTCGCTGGGGAATTCGCGATGATGGCCGATTTGGCGCGCATCAATCGCATCCCCGGCGATTGGGGTCTGGAGGTTGGCGTCCTCGCCGAGATCTATCGCAATCGCGCCGTCCGGCGCATCTGCCAGGTGGAGTTGTGCGACACCTACGAGCACAAGCACCAGGCGCTCTCTCCCGATGACCCGACGCGCGGGTTGATGAAGATGGCCGTGGACATCGCGAAGACGCTCTTTCGCACGCTCTCGGCCGAAGGGGTGGTGTTCACGTCGGGAGTCTTTCGCACCTTGCGCTCCACCTACATTCGCACGGCTGAGGATATGATCTCCCGCTATCATGCCGATGCGCTCATCAACGGACTCTTCTTCGATCGGCATGAGGAGGAGGTGGCGGTGGAGGCATTCGCGCGCGCGCTCTCCCTGGCGGCGGAGGCGTTCATGGAGGATCCGCTCGGTGTGCCGCTCATCCCCAATTGGAATCGGGTGACGGCGGCCTTGCCCGATTTCTTCGAGGAGCTGCTGGAGGTCGTTCGGGAGGATAATTCATGAAGGCGAAGCCCACGGGCCAACGGCTCGTCCTCTACACGGATCTGGACGGGACGCTGCTCGATGCCCAGACCTACGCTTATGAAGCGGCGCGCCCGGCGCTTGAGGCGCTCCGTCGCCATCGCGCGCTTGTGATCCTCTGCTCCAGCAAGACGCGCGCGGAGATGGAGCCGTTGCTCCGCGAGCTGGAGATTCACGCTCCGTTCATCGTCGAGAATGGGGGGGCGATCTATCTCCCGCGCGAGGAGTTCGCGGCGTTCGCGCCGGAGGCTGAACCCTGTGGCGCGTGGGGGCGCCTCGTGCTCGGCGTCCCGCGCGCGCGGCTGCGCTCCTGTCTGGAGGAGCTCAGGCGACGCTTGGCTGTGCCCCTTGTCGCCTGGAGCGAGCTGACGCCCCAGGAGATCGCCGCAGAATGCGGCTTGAGTCGTGAAGAGGCCGAGCGGGCGAAGCAGCGAGAATATGATGAGCCGTTTCGCGTGATGAGCGACGATCCGACGGTCTTCTCCCGCATGGAGGCGATCGTCGCCGAGCACGGCCTTCGCCTCACGCGCGGTGGGCGATATGTTCATCTCATGGGGCAGACCGACAAAGGGCGAGCTGTGCGTGTGCTCACAGACATCTTGCGACGCCGATTCGGCTCGATCTTCACCGTCGGGATCGGCGATAGCGAGAACGATGTCCCCATGCTGCGGGAGGTGGCCCTTCCGATCCTCGTGCGTCGGCCTTCGGGAGAACCGGATCCCGTCGCGCGGCGTCTTGTTCCTCAGGCGCGCGTCACCCGAGGGATCGGTCCGATCGGATGGAGCGAGGCCATCTGGCGTATTCTCGCGGAAGCGGAAGAGGGGTGAGCCTCAGGAGCGGGTGAGGAAGCGGCGGAAGGCCGCCTGCGCCATCTCGAGTTCCCTCACGCGAAGGATTCGGCCGACGAGCAGAAAGGTGGCCAGGCCCAATCCCACGGGCCCGAGCGCCGTGAGCGCGTGCCCAAGAAGACCGCGCGACCCCATGTGCGCCTCCAGTTCCCTGAAGCTCGCGTAGCAGATCGCGGACATCACGCCCGAGGCGAGCGCGATCTTGCCCAGCGAGTGAAGCAGACGCCGTTCCTCCAAGTGACCGATCTTCCGGCGCATGAGCCCGAAGAGCGCGAGGAAATTGAAGAGCGCCACCAGTGATGTCGAGAGCGCGAGCCCGCGGTGACCGAATCCCAGTTGGCGGACGAGCAGATAGTTGAAGGTGTAGTTGGTCGCGATCGAGATGAGGCTGATGCGCATCGGCGTGCGCGCATCATTCAGGGCGTAGAAGGCGGGTGCGAGCACTTTGATCGCTGCGTACCCGGCTAATCCGATGGCGTAGAATGCCAGAGCGGCGGCCGTCTGCTCGGTATCGAAGCTCGTGAATCGGCCGCGTTCGTAGATGAGGCGGATGATCGGCTCGCCCAGGACGGCGAGTCCGCAGGCCGACGGGAGGCACAGGAAGAAGACCAAGCCCATTGAGGCCGCGAGCGTTCGCCGGAATTCCGCGAGATCTCCGCGCGCCGCTGCGCGCGAGACGGCCGGCAGCGTCGCCATGCCGATGGCGACGCCGAAGACGCCGATGGGGAATTGCATGAGGCGAAAAGCGTAGTTCAGCCAGGAGACGGGCCCATCGCCCAAATACGAGGCGAAGTTCGTGTTCACGAAGACATTGATCTGAACGGCGGCCGCCCCGATGATGGCCGGGCCCATGAGCCGGATGATCTGCCGCACGCCGGGATCGCGGAAGCTCACCATGGGCTCATAGCGAAAACCCACGCGATAGAGCGAGGGGACTTGAATCAGGAATTGCAACGCTCCGCCGATGAGCGTCCCGATGGCCCATCCCACGATAGCCCGAGGCCCGAAGCTGGGGTCCAGGGCGTGAGCGAATCCGAGCCCGCCGAGGATCGAACCGATATTGAAGAAGGTCGAGGCAGAGGCCGGGATGCCGAAGCGATCCCGGCTGTTGAGAATGCCCATGGCCACGGCGGCCATCGCCACGAGGATGATGAAGGGGAACATGAGGCGCGTCATCTCGATGGTGAGGGCCATCTTCCCCGGGATCGCCTCGAAGCCTCGCGCGATGAGCCCGACGATCTGTGGGGCGAACACGATGCCGAGTATCGTCACGCCCGTGAGGACGAGCACCAGCCCATTGAAGACGAGGTTCGCCAG
>BEHK01000179.1 GCA_002898775.1 bacterium HR08
TGTAATAAGCTCTGAATCATGGGCATTCGCTCCTCGCCGGTATCATTCGCGGTGGCGTTTCATCATACCACGAATTCGCGTCGGAATTCGAGATCGGGCGTACGCCGTCTGCCCGCGATCCGTACAAAGGGAGCGGGCGATCGGTCTCGGGCGGGCGAACCGTACGTGACGTGAGCCCGCGTGAGCGAGCGTCCGAGTGCGACCGGATGGGCTGCCCCCTTCGTATCCTGAAGCCTGCCTTCAGCTCGCCCTGGGCGGGACTCGATCATCGGCTTCGCCGGCGCTCTGCGGAAGGGGGCATCTCAAAGGGGCTCGCCTGCGACTCGTCGCGAGCGACGTCCAGGCGCTCGCCTCCATCTGGCGTGCTTGGCGGCGCGGCCTTCGGCTATAATGACCCCGATATGCGAACGCGCGGTCTGACGAAATCCTCTTTGGAGAAGTGGCGATGAGGCGGAGGGGGTTCTCCGTGATGCTGGTCATGATTCTGGCGGCGCTCCCTTACAAGCCGTCGGCCGCAACTTGGGGGGGACGGCCGGTTCGCGCGCGGCAGGGGATGGTGGCCTCCACGCATGAGATCGCTTCGCGCGTGGGCGTGGAGATCCTGCAGCGCGGGGGGAATGCCGTGGATGCGGCCGTCGCCGTCGCGCTCGCGTTGGCCGTCGTCCATCCGGCGGCGGGGAATTTGGGCGGTGGGGGATTCATGCTCATCCGCATGGCCGATGGGCGCGCCTCCGTGATTGACTATCGCGAGATGGCTCCGGCACGCGCGCATCGCGATCTGTACGTGGACGAGAAGGGCGACGTCATCCCCGAAGCCTCGACGGTCGGTCATCGAGCTGTCGCTGTTCCGGGAACCGTCGCGGGACTGGCCCTGGCCCTGGAGAAATACGGCACGATGTCTTGGGCCGACGTCTGCCGACCCGCTGAGCGGCTGGCGCGCGAGGGCGTGGTGCTCACGCATTTCGAGGCGGAGAGCTTGAAGCGCGCGGCGCGACTTCTCGAGCGTTTCCCCGAAAGCCGGCGGATCTTCCTCCGCGATGGGCGCTATTACCAGGAGGGAGAGCTCTTCCGCCAGCCGGAGCTGGCCGAGACCTTGCGGCGACTCATCGAGCACGGTCCGCGTGAATTCTATGAGGGCGAGACGGCGCGTCGCCTCGTCGCTGAGATGGAGGCCGGGGGGGGACTGATCACGCTCGATGATCTGCGGACCTATCGCGCCATCGAACGCGAGCCGCTTCGCACGACGTATCGCGGTTATGAGATCCTGACGGTCCCGCCGCCAAGCTCCGGGGGCGTCGCTCTGATCGAGATGCTTCACATTCTGGAAGGCTTCGATCTGCGCGCTCTCGGTCACAATTCGGCCGATTATGTGCATCTGCTCGTCGAAGCGATGCGCCGCGCCTTCGCCGATCGCGCGCGCTTCCTCGGCGATCCCGATTTCGCGCGCATCCCCGTGAAGGGGCTCACGTCGCGCCGATATGCCGAAGCGTTGCGCCGAACGATTGACATGAAACGGGCGACGCCGAGCGCGGCGCTGGCGCCGGGCGATGCCTTCGCCTACGAGTCCGAGCACACGACGCACTTCACCGTGGTGGACGCGATGGGCAATATCGTCGCCAACACCTACACGCTCAACGGCAGCTATGGCAGTGGCGTGACCGTTCGCGGCGCCGGCTTCCTGCTCAACAATGAGATGGACGACTTCACGAGTAAGCCGGGCGTGCCGAACATGTTCGGACTCATGCAGAGCGAGGCCAATCAGATCGAGCCGCGCAAGCGCCCGCTCTCGGCCATGACGCCGACCATCGTGCTCAAGGATGGGAAGCCCTATTTCGCCCTCGGCAGCCCGGGGGGGCCGACGATCATCAACACGGTCTTGCAGGTCATCCTCAACGTCATTGATTTCGGGATGAACCTTCAGCAAGCCGTCGCGATGCCACGCGTTCATCATCAATGGATGCCGGATCAGATCGTCTATGAACCGTTTGGCCTCTCCCGAGACACGATGGAAGCGCTGCGAGCGCGCGGGCACGTCTTCGTCGAGCGGCCGCGTTCTATGGGCGATGTGCAGGCGATCATGATCGAGCCGGAGACGGGCATGCGCCTGGGCGCTTCCGACCCGCGCATGGACGGGCGACCGGTGGGATATTGACCGTATGGCGAGCGCGCGACGGAAGCGAGGTGCCCTCCTCGGGATCGGTCTCATTCTGCTTATAGGCAGCCCCGTGATCCCGCAGAGCGCCGGCCGCATCGGGTCGGCGACGGCCACCATCTATCGAGACGAGTTCGGCGTCCCTCACGTCTTTGCCGCGGACCTGGAGACAGCGGCTTACGCCGTCGGCTATGCGCAGGCGGAGGATCGGCTCGAGGAGCTGCTCAAGAACTATCGCCGCGCCACGGGAACGATGGCCGAAGTGTTCGGTCCCGAATTCTTCCCTCAGGATTACGTGCAGCGCCTCTGGCGACACGCCGAGATGAGCCGGCAGAATTATCATCGCCTCAGCCCGAAGGCGCGCGCCGTGATCGAGGCCTTCATCGAAGGCGTGAAGGCGTACATGAGGGAACATCCGGAGAAGGTACCGGCTTGGGCGCCGGAGATTCAGCCGTGGCACGTCGTCGCTCTGGGGCGGTTCATCCTCTTCAACTGGCCGATGGGCGAAGCTCTGGCCGATCTGCGTCGCGTGGGGATCGTGCCTGATCCGCCTCGGGGCCTCTCGCCTGAGCTGCGGCGCTTGTGGGGACGGCTCCGGAGCGAGCTCGAACGCGAGGAGCGCGGCTCCAACGCCATGCTCATCGCGCCCGAGCGCACGGCGATGCGCGCTCCGATCGCCATCATTGATCCGCATCTGGGGTGGTACGGCGAATTCCGCTTCTATCAGCTCCGAATCTACGCGGGCGAGTTCGCCGCCGCCGGCGTCGCCATTCTCGGCACACCGCTTCCCGCCCTCGGGCACAGCGCCCACTGCTCCATCGCGATGACGACGGGAGGACCAGATACGGCCGACGTGTACGAAGAGGAGGTCCATCCCGACAATCGGCGCCTCTATCGCTATGAGGGCGAGTGGCGCCCGATGCGCGTGCGCGTGGAGAAGATCGGCGTTCGAAGCGGCGATCGCGTGGCGTGGGTGAGCGTCGAGATCGAGGAGACGCATCACGGGCCGATCGTCGCGCGTCGAGGGAATAAGGCGTACGCGCTGGCCCTTCCGTATGCCGAAGAGATCGGGTTGATGGATCAGATCCTCGAGATGCTGATGGCTCGCGACGTCGAGGAGATGAAGCGCGCGCTCGCGCGCCTTCAGCTCATGGCGCAGAATGTCCTGATCGGATGCACCTCGGGCGACCTCTACTACGTGCGCATCGGGCGGGTGCCGGTCCGTCCC
>BEHK01000180.1 GCA_002898775.1 bacterium HR08
CGAAGCGCCGTCCTCGCGAGCCAGGGCCGGACGTTCGTGAAGGTGCGACAGGGCGATCGCTGGATCGAACGCCCGGTGCGCCTCGGCCAGTACGATGAGATGCACGTGGAGGTTCGCGAGGGTCTCGCCGAAGGCGACGTGATCCTGAAGATGCCTTGAGGCTATGCCCTCCTGGCCGATTCTCCGCAAGCTCGATCAGCGCGGCGGACGACCGTTCGCCTCACCGACCTCCGGTGAGGCATCCCCGTGGGCGAATTGTCTCTCCCTACCCCGCCTGCTATGCTATAGGCCCAAACTCACGTGGGGAGGCGCGACGATGATGAAACACGTGCTGATCTTGGTCCTCGGCATCAGCGCCGGCCTGTTGTCTGGAATGTTCGGCATCGGTGGAGGCATCCTCATCGTTCCTCTTTTGATCTATGGCCTGAAGCTCTCCCCCCATGAGGCCGTGGGGACGAGCCTCGCCGCACTGCTGTTGCCGGTCGGACTCCTGGGGGCTCTCCAATACTATCGCGATGGGTACATCCGCATCGGGTACGCTGCGCTTTTGGCCGCCGGTTTGTTTCTGGGCGCCTATTGGGGCGCGCGCATCTCGATCTCCCTTCGAGGCACGACCTTGGAACGACTGTTCGGCGGGCTGCTCATCGCCGCCGGTCTGTGGATGATCTTTCGCCGATAGGGGGATCGCTCCCGCGGGAGCTTGTCGCCTCTCCGGTGAGGCGAAGATTCTCCTCTTGAGGCGTCCCCCTACTGGCGACGTTGCCGCATGCGGACAGTGCGCAGGCGATTGAGCGCCGCTGCGATCTCATACCGGCGCGGACGGGCGAAATTCCCCGGATGTTCCTCGCCGCGTCGAAACGGATCCAGCACCTCCAACCCCTCGCGCTCAAAGAGTCGCTCCAGCTCATCCAGGACCTCGCGCACTGTGCGGCGGCCGTCCATGAACCGCTCCGCCGCGCAATGCAGCGCATATCCGATGGCGCGCGTTTGGCTCAAATCCACGATCTGCTCCACGGCGCGAAGATCAATGGCCGTCTCACCGAAGAGGATGAGGTCCACCGCCTTCGCTTCAATCTTCACCTCACGACGCCCCCGCGAGGGATCGAGACTCTCGGCGAGCGGAATGCGCTCGACCAGATGCTCCAGGGGCTGGGACACCTCGCGACGCCGCTCCGTGGGGAACGCGCGCGCGATGCGCCGGGCCTGCTCGGTCACGTCCTCAGGTATATACTCCCGCATCAGGATGACCGTATCCGCGACATCCAGATAATCGCCCGATCCCCCCATGACGAGGATCGTCGAGACGCCGAAGCGCTCGTACAACTCGCGCACGCGATCCACAAACGGCGTGATCGGCTCCAATGCCTTCGCGACCAACGCCTGCATCCGCGCGTCCCGCACCATGAAGTTCGTCGCCGACGTGTCCTCATCAATGAGCAGCAGGCGCGATCCGGCCTCCAACGCCTCCAGGATATTGGCCGCTTGACTCGTGCTCCCGCTCGCATTCTCCGTCGAGAAGGCATCGGTGCGTTGCCCGTAGGGCAGCTCGCCGATGAAGGGCGTCAGGTCCACGCGCTCGATGCGACGCCCGTCCTCGGCGCGAATCGTGACCGCGTCCGCGCGCGTGACGACGTATTCGCGCCCATCGCCGGGGATGTGCGGATACACCCCGCGCTCCAAGGCGCGCAGCAGCGTGGATTTCCCATGATATCCCCCGCCGACGATCAACGTCACCCCTTCGGGAATGCCCATGCCCGTGAGCGCCTCCTGCACGCGCTCATCCCGAACAATGGGATTGGGTACGGTCAACGTCACCCGCAGGGATTCGGGCGAACGGAAGGGGATCGCTCCCTCCAGCGGCAGCTCGCTCACGCCACTGCGCCGCGGCAAGACGGCTCCATCCGCCACGAAAGCCACCAACCGCCGCGCTTGAAGCTGCGCGCGAATGGCCTCCTGATTCTCCACGCACTCGACGAAGCGCCGACATTCCGACTCGGGCACCTCCGCCCAGAAGAGACTCCGACGCACGATCTCCGGGACTTCGCGACAGAGCATCTCCTCGGCCTGTCGCCCCAGCACCGTGCGCCCGGCGGCCGGCAATCCCAGTTGCAACCGGCACTCGACCCACTCCGGCCGCACACGAACGGCCGTTCGTTCCAGGACCTCTTGCCCGCCAGCATCCACCCAGATCAATCCGCTCTTGCCCGATCCGCGATGCCCTCGACTCACCGCCTCAATGCTCTGACGCACGCGTCGCGCCAGGAAGTCCTCAAGCGCCAGGCGCCGAACAGGCGTTCGATAAAGGTCCGGCGGGAATCCCGCCCGCCGTCCATCCACGCGCACGCGCATCTTCGACGGGGGAGCAAAAGGATCGCCCTGAACATGATCCACATAGAGCACCCATCCGGGCCCCTCATACGCCCCCTCGATCTCTTCGTACGCTTTGTATCCGCGCCCATCCAACCGATGAAGCAAGCGTCGGAGATCCTCCAGCGTTCGCATCGCTCATTCCCTCTTCTGCCGAGATCCAAGAACATGCGAAATGATGACATTTTGGCCGCGAACGCGCGCTTCGTCAACGCGCGAGGGCGAGCCGCAGTCAGAGACTGCATCCCTTGACAAGCGAGAGTACGGCCTTTAGAATGAAAGGCGATTCAGACATCATGTTACGGCAGGAATCAGCAGAGGAGAACTTTCGATGCCTTCAGTCGAGATCGGCGGTCTGAATCTCTTCTACGTCGAGCGCGGACAGGGGGACGCTGTCATCTTCCTCTCGGGCCTCGGTGGCGACCATTATCTATGGCATCGCCAGTTGCCCGCCTTCGCCGCGCATTTTCGAGCCATCGCGATCGATAACCGGGGCGCTGGCCAGTCGGATAAGCCGGATGTCCCTTACACGATTGAGCAGATGGCCGACGATGTGGCCGGTTTGATGGACGCCCTGGGACTCGGGCGGGCTCACCTGGTGGGGGCCTCGATGGGCGGCTTCATCGCCCAGATGTTCGCCCTGCGCCATCCCTGGCGGCTCGGCCGCCTCATCCTTTGCGGCACCTCCTTCGGTGGCCCCAACGTGGTCCCTATACCCCCTGAAAGCCTGGCCATCCTCACGGCTCGAACCGGGGATCCGGAGACCGATGTGCGACGCCTGTGGGCGATCTCTGTGACGGAGCGGTTCCTCCGCGAACACCCCGAAGCCCTCGAGGAATATGTGGCCTGGCGGGTTGCTCATCCGCAGCCGCTTTATGCCTATCAGCGCCAGCTGGCCGCCGCCCTCGCCTTTAACCTGGAGGCACAGGCTCCTCAGATCC
>BEHK01000181.1 GCA_002898775.1 bacterium HR08
GCCTCGGCCAGAGCCGCCAATTGCTCCTCCACACGGGTCACCCGCTCCTCCGTCTTGCGTTGCGCCTCGGCCAGAGCCGCCAATTGCTCCTCCACGCGCCCTATTCGCTCTTCTGATCTTCGTTGCGCCTGCGCCAGAACTAAAAGAGCACGGGTCGTTCTCCTTTCAGCCCGCTGCTGCGCTTCGATCCATTCTCGGAAAAGTTGCGGCAGAGCGAGCAACTCATCCGTGAGCAAAAGGCGGCGAAGCTCCTGCCACCACTCCGGATGTTCTTGAAGGAGCCGAAGAAAGTCCAAATAATCTTGCGCTTCGAAAGCCATCCTCGTTCTCCTCTCAGAAGCTCCCTCCTCCGTCTTGACCTCACATGCGCGCTCTTCTTCATCCGACGACACTGAGCAATGTACCACTCCCCCTTGTTTTCGTTCAAGCCCCACGCTGGGATGACTTCGTCCTCCGGTGAGAGGACGGGCGACTGGCCCCAGCATCCCCGCAGTGCGAAGACCTGTTGACCTGGTCCCCCCAACGGTTCTAAACTATTGCTTCAAGCAAGTTCGGAGGGGGAATCGAGCCGTCCGCATCGTGTGAAGTATGGAAGCGGATCTCCTGTGCTGGCATCATCGTGGTGAGCACTTCCAAGTGGGGGCGCTTATTCTGACTCTCCTGGAGGAGGGGGTGCTGTGGAATGGCTTCCGAAGATCCCCCCGCGACACTGACCGCCACCGGGGAGGGAGGGGATGAATCCGGTCACCCATATTGCGGTTGAGAAATACCAGGGGCTCAGCCGAGAGGTGCTGCTCGGCTTGTATCGCACTATGCTTTTATCTCGCCGCATTGACGATAAGGAGATTCAGCTCAAGCGGCAGAATCGCATCTTCTTTCAAATCAGCGGCGCCGGGCATGAAGCGGTGCTCGTCGCCGCGGGCTTGGTCTTGAAGCCGGCTTACGATTGGTTCTACCCCTACTATCGCGATCGGGCGCTGATGCTCATGCTGGGCGTGACGCCCAAGGAGATGTTCCTGCAGGCGGTGGGCGCGGCTGCTGATCCCAGTTCCGGCGGGCGTCAGATGCCTTCGCACTGGGGATTCCGGCGCTTGAACGTCGTCTCCAGTTCCAGTCCCACGGGGACGCAGTTTTTGCAAGCCATCGGATGCGCCGAAGCCGGACGGTATTATGAGCTGGTCGAGGAGATCGCCGATCGCGCGAGCCGGTTCCATGCCGATGAAGTCGTCTATGTCTCCAGCGGCGACGGAGCGACGAGTGAGGGCGAGTTCTGGGAATCGCTCAATACGGCGTGCAACTTGAAGCTCCCCATCCTCTACCTCATCGAGGACAACGGGTATGCCATCTCCGTGCCCATCGAAGTGCAGACGGCCGGCGGGAGCATCTCGCGCCTGGTGCGCAGCTTCCCCTCCCTCTTGGTCCGCGAGTGCGACGGGACGGATGTGCTGGAGAGCTACGCGACGCTGCGCGAGGCCGTCACCTACGTGCGGCAACGACGCGGGCCCGCTCTCGTTCACGCTCATGTCATTCGCCCCTATTCGCATTCTCTCTCCGATGACGAGACCCTCTACAAGCCCGAGGAGGAGCGAGAGGAGGAGGCTCGGCGCGATCCCCTCTCTCGCCTGGCGGATTTTCTCCTCCGCGAGGGATTGGCCGATGCCGAACACCTGGCCGCCATTCGCGCGGACGTGGATGAAGAGGTCGCGCGCGCGGCTGACGAAGCTCTGGCGGCTGCTCGCCCCGCCCCCTCGACGGCCACGCTCTACGTCTACTCCCCCACCGTGGACCCCACGTCCTCGGACTTCGAGACCGAGCCGCAATATTCGGGCGAGCCCAAGACAATGGTGGACCTTCTGAACGCCTGCCTTCATGACGAGATGGCGCGCGATCCCCGAATCGTCGTCTTCGGCGAGGACGTCGCCGATTGCAGCCGCGAGCAATACCTGGACAAGGTCAAAGGCAAGGGGGGCGTCTTCAAGGTCACACATAATCTGCAGCGCCGCTTCGGCTCGCACCGAGTCTTCAATACCCCCCTGGCGGAAGCCAATATCGTCGGACGCGCCATCGGCATGGCCACGCGCGGATTGAAGCCCGTCATCGAGATCCAATTCTTCGACTACATCTGGCCGGCCATGATGCAAATCCGCAACGAGCTGGCCGTGATGCGATGGCGCTCGAACAATGCCTGGTCATGCCCGTTGGTCATCCGCGTCCCGATCGGCGGGTACCTCCAAGGCGGCGCCATCTATCATAGCCAATCCGGCGAGAGCATCTTCACGCATATCCCCGGACTGCGCGTCGTCATGCCCTCGACGGCCGTGGATGCCAACGGCCTTTTGCGCACCGCGATCCGATGCGAGGACCCCGTACTCTTCCTCGAGCACAAGCACCTCTATCGTCAACCGTACAACCGAGGCCCCTATCCGGGGCCGAACTACATGATCCCCTTCGGGAAGGCAAAGATCGTTCGCCCGGGACGCGATCTCACCCTCATCACCTACGGGGCGCTCGTCCATCGCAGCCTTCTGGCGGCTGAACAGGTCAAAGAGCACTATGGCCTCGATGTGGAGGTCATTGACCTGCGGAGCTTGAACCCTTACGACTGGGAGACGATCGCCCGCTCGGTGCGGAAGACGAGCAAGGTGATCGTCGCGCATGAGGATAGCCTCTCCTGGGGATTCGGAGCGGAGATCGCCGCCCGCATCGCGGATGAGTTGTTCGAGGACCTGGACGGCCCCGTGCGTCGCGTCGGCGCTCTGGATACGTTCGTGGCCTATTGCCCTGACCTGGAGAACGCCATCCTGCCACAAGTTGAAGACCTGGTGCAGGCTATCCTCGATCTGGCCGAGTATTGATCGGCCGGCCGAGCCGTCCGCGACGACGCCCGGCGCCTATGGCGAGGGCTCCAGAGTCTCCTTCTGAGGCCAGCCCGACCTCACCGATTCTGCGCCCTCGACCGCGGGTTCTCAGCGTCGGTCTGGCGCGCAGTGAGGGAGCGTTCTCCGCACTGCCCGGCGCTGACCGGGGAGAGAATTCCCTTGACTTGAGTCAGAGTCACTTATATACTGGAGACCGCCGCTTGTGGCAGCGGGTGAGTTCTTCAAGAAGGGAGTGAGACGTATGACGAAGAAACGTGCGTTCGTTCTGCTGCTGGGCCTGCCGCTTCTCGGGCAGAGCGCAGTCGCCCTGGTGCCGAGCGTCATCAGCATCATCCTGCAATTGCTGAACCTGGGTGGAGGTGGACTGAACTTCATTCAGCTCCTGGCGATCGTCGCCGGCGTCGTCACGGCCAGTG
>BEHK01000182.1 GCA_002898775.1 bacterium HR08
TTGGCGACCGTGATCGGATTTCGGCTCCAGAGGTTGTAGTGCTTGTCCACATAGCCATCGCGATGCACGTCCACCGTGCCCCATCCCGTCCCGTCGGCCTCATCGAAGGGATCGGGCCGCTCCATCGGCACGGTCAACTTGGGCAAGCCCTCCGGAGCGTAAGGCCACGGCCACGCCGTCGAGAGCATCCCGTGGAAGTGAATGTTCTGAATCCGATGGGTCAGCAGTTGATGCGTGTGCCCGTGAATGACCGTCACCGACTTGAAGGGGAAGAGCATCTCGTGGATCGCCTCGGCGTCTTCGGTCCAGAAGTTCCAGGGGCGATAATACTTGTAGAGCGGCGAGTGGGAGAAGATGATAATGGGCGTGTCCTTGGAGACTTTCGCCAGATCGCGCCGCAGCCACTCGCGCCCCTCTTCGCCCACCTCGAATCGGCTCTGGATGGGATTGTCGAGCTGCGCGACCGTGAGCATCCGCTCCATCGGCGTCATCTTTCGCTCGGTCCAGAAGTCTTTCTCGTTCACGCTCATCAGGACGATGAAGTGCACCCCCTTGTGGTCGAACGAGTAATTCTCGGGCCCGAACAGCTCGCGCCACTTCTCCCCCATATCGAGGAACCAATCGTGCTCGCCGACCATCATCTTCACGGGCACCTTCAGCTCGCTCAGGATTTGCTTCCCCAACTCCAGCTCCTTCGGCTGTCCGAGCTGCGCCAGGTCGCCGCCGAAGAGGACGAAATCCGGCGGCGGATCCAGCGCATTCACATCGCGCACGGCTCGAAGCGCCGCATTGACGAATCGCTCGTTCAGCTGCCGTTCGTAGAGGTGCGTGTCGGAGATGTAGGCGAAGCGGAAGAGCGGCTTCTCTTGCGGGTCGGCCCGCACAACGTCCACGACTTGGAACGAATGCGGGGGAACGACCTGCTTCGCCGTGAAGACGGCGGCCGAGAGGCCGGCGACCTTCAAGAAGTCTCGGCGATTGAGCCGCTTCACGGCCTCGAAGAACTCCTCGCGTTGCCGACGATATTCCTGCTCTCGCTTCTTCCATTTCAAGGGCCACATAACGATCACCTCCTCCAGGACCGAGAAGTGCGCGCCACCGTCGGCGTCGCCCTCTCGGAAGTGGGGTCGGCGGCCAGTTTGATCTCTCCGCGAGCGACCCGCCGCACCCAATCACTGGTCAAACTCTTCAGGAATTCCTCCAAGTCTGCCTTCTCCTGCTCGGTGAGATTGAGTTTCACAATCCCGCCATCGAGATTCGGATTGGGCTCCCCGCCTTTGTCGTAGAAATCGATCACTTCGCGGAGCGTCTTCAAACTCCCATCGTGCATGTACGGAGCCGTCAGCTCGATGTCGCGCAGGGGCGAGGTCTTGAACGCGCCCACATCCTTGGGCTGACGCGTCACGAGAAATCGGCCCAATTCGGAGAAGCCCTCAGTGAGGGCGAGCCGATCTAAGGCTTCCTGGGTCAGGCGATTCTCCTGAGCCATCTGTTGAATCTGCCGCGCGAGCGCTTCGAAATTCCGCGTGGCTTTCATGCCGATGCCGATGTTGTGGTACTTGAAGTCGGTGAAGAACGGGGAGGACGGATTGAACTCGTGGCAGGTGATGCAGCGCGCTTTCCCTTTGAACAACTCCCAGCCGCGACGGGCGGCTTCGCTGATGGCGTTCGGATCGCCCGCCATGAAGCGATCGAAGGGCGAATCGCCCGAAAGGAGCGTGCGTTCGAAGGCCGCGATCGCCTTGGCGATGTTCTGGATGGTCACGGGATTCGGCCCACCGAAGACCTCCTGAAACCGTCGGACGTATTCCGGAATCCCGCGGATCTTCGCCACGACGGCCTCATGCGAAGGCATCGCCATCTCGACGGGATTGATGAGCGGCTGCAAGACTTGCTCCTCGAGGGTCTTCACCCGCCCATCCCAGAACTGTTCCTCGTTGAACATGGCGTTCAAGACCGTCGGCGCGTTGCGGGCGCCTTTTTTCCCGCCCACCCCTTCGGAGACCGGCTTGCCATCGGTGAACGCGAACCGCGGATCGTGGCAGGTCGCGCAACTGACGGTATTGTCCACCGAGAGCCGTTTATCGAAATAGAGATCGCGACCGAGGGCCACCTTGGCCTCGGTCATCGGATTATCGGCCGGGATCATCATCTCCCAGAGGTCGGCCGGGATTCCTAAGGGGATGCGAATCTGAAACTTCTGCGGGACGGAGGACGTGGCCCTCGTCCCCCCAAGCCCCAGGCCGAAGCCCACGATGATCAGGCCCAGGGCGAGCAACTTCGCACGTCGCATTTCTCCTCCGTTCATGACGCCTGTCCTCCTCACGACCTGGACCCTCTTCGGAAAGCTCCCATAACAAGATACACACCGAATGGGGGGGACTTATTCCCGAGGCACCGGAGATCGAGGAAGGGTCATAGCGCCCGAACGCGCTCATGGGCTAAAATGAAAGCGGCATGAACGGGGCGGCGACCACACGCGCGTTCGGGCAGCACGTGCTGACTCTCGTATTAGGGCTCGGGCAAGGGGCTCGTCTCTTCCCCCTGACCGCGGAGCGCGCCAAAGCGGCTCTGCCGTTCCTGGGGCACTATCGGCTTATTGATCTGGCGCTCAGCCAGTGCCTACATGCCGGGCTGCGCCGCATCTACGTGCTCACGCAATTCAATTCGGTCTCACTCAATCGGCACGTGATGCAGACGTATCGGCTCGGACGGTTCGCCGAATCCGCTGAATTCGTCGAGATCATCGCAGCCGAGCAGACCTGGGAGAGTCACCAGTGGTATCGCAGTTCGACGGATGCGATCCGACGCGCTTGGCGACACTTCGAGCCGTGGCCCGCACAACACCTGTTGATTCTGCCCGGCGATCACGTGAGCGCTTTCGCGCTTCAGGAGGTCGTCGCCTTTCATCTGGAGGCGGACGCCGACCTCACGCTGCTCGTCGTCCTCGCGGATGAGGCGCTGGCGCGCACGCGAGGCGTCGTGAAGATCGCAGGCTCAGACGTGCATTCTCCCCATCTCTCCGATTGGCGCGTCCTCCGCTACGAGGAGGAACCGCGCGAGGAGACCTTACGCGAATGCCGGCTGGCGCATGATCCGGGGGCGTTCCTGATCGCCACAGGGGTTTATCTCTTCAAGCGAGACGTGCTGGCCTCCTTGCTGGCGCAGACCAGCGGCCCCTTCGACTTCGGCTTGGAGGCGCT
>BEHK01000183.1 GCA_002898775.1 bacterium HR08
ATGACAGACGCGGATGCGTCCGGCGGCCTGCCGCGCCACGCAATGAGCGGCGTACATCGTATCGTCGCCTCCGATCGTCACCAGATGTCGCACGCCCAGAGCGTCGAGCGCCGCGACGACGCGCTCCAGATCCTCCGGGCGACGCGTCGGATTCGCCCGCGACGTGTTCAGGATCGAACCGCCTTGAAAATGAATGCGCGAGACCTCGTCGTGATCCAAAAGCCGCACGCGGCCGGTCTCTCCTTTCATCAACCATGCGAAGCCGTCATAGATTCCCACGACTTCATATCCGCGGTTGCGCGCCTCGAGGGTCACCGCGCTGATGACGCCGTTGATCCCGGGCGCCGGACCGCCCCCGACCAAAATCCCCACCCGCCCCGAACGCGCGACGCTCATGCTGATGCCTCCCTTTCCCCCTCAACTGAGGGCCTAATCTTAGCACCGAGTGGGCCGCATCGCCAACGCCCGGAAGAGCGTGTGCCTACTTGAGCGGGCTCACGCTCGGGCGAGGCGGCTGCTCACGAGAGGAGGCCGCCGCCTTGACTTCACCGGAGGGCTCTCCCTAAACTCCAACCGCGAGTCACGGGTGGCCGGAGGCCTTCGGGCGATTGGGTGGATCGCCGAGGGCTTCCGATGGAGAGAACCTCATGAGGATACACGAGTATCAAGCGAAGGCGCTACTCAAACGCTACGGGGTGGCGGTCCCCCAAGGGGAAGCTGTCGCGACGCCGGAGGCCGCGCGCGCTGTGGCCGAGAAGCTCGGCGGGCGCGTCGTCGTGAAAGCGCAGATTCACGCCGGAGGACGTGGCAAGGCCGGAGGCATTCGCCTGGCCGATTCTCCGCAGCGCGCGCAGGAGCTGGCTCGCGAGATGCTGGGAATGAAGCTGGTGACGCCGCAAACGGGACCGCAGGGGCGCGAGGTTCGCACCCTCCTGATCGAGGAAGCCCTGCCCATTCATCGAGAGTTGTACCTGGGCATCCTCCTGGATCGCGCGGCGCAGCGCCCGGTCTTTATGGCGAGCCCGGCCGGGGGCATGGACGTCGAGGAGATCGCCCGGCGCTCGCCTGACCTCATCGTCAAAGAGCACGCGCATCCGACGCTCGGCCTGCAACCCTATCAGGCGCGCAAGCTCGCCTTCGCACTCGGCTTCACGGGCGAACAGCTCGCCCCGGCCGTGCGCTTCATCTTGGGTCTGTATCGAGCTTTCGTCGAGCTGGACGCATCGCTGGTCGAAGTGAATCCCTTCGGGGTGACCGAAGATGGACGGCTGTACGCACTCGATGCGAAGATCACTTTCGATGACAACGCCCTCTTCCGACATCCGGATCACGCCGAGCTGCGCGATGTGAACGAGGAGGAGCCGCTCGAAGTCGAAGCCTCCCGCTATGACCTGAACTACATCAAGCTCAACGGGACCATCGGCTGTATGGTCAATGGCGCCGGCCTGGCCATGGCCACGATGGACATCATCAAACTCGCGGGGGGAGAACCCGCCAATTTCCTCGACGTCGGCGGCAGTGCGACGACCGAGCGCGTGGAGAACGGCTTTCGCATTCTGCTCTCGGACCCCAATGTGCGGGCGGTGTTGATCAACATCTTCGGCGGCATCGTCCGGTGCGACATCGTCGCCGAAGGTGTCATCCAAGCGGCTCGGAAAGTCGGCGTCGCCGTCCCCATTGTCGTGAGGTTGGAAGGAACCAATGTCGAGCGCGCGCGCGAGCTGCTGGCGCAATCGGGATTGAAGATCACCGTCGCCCACAGCATGAGCGAGGCGGCGGAGCTGGCCGTCGCCCTCGCTCGTTCGGGGTGATGCCCGACGCCCCGGATGATGACCCGACCGCGCGCGACCCACGGCAGGCGCGGGAGCGACCCCCTGGAGGTCGAGGGCGCGGAGATGAGACGATACGTCATCAAGCGCGCGGCGATCCGGCGTACGCTGATCAATTACCGAGCTGAGCTCAACGAGGAGCAATACGCCGCGGTCACCTCGGGTGAAGGGCCGGCGCTGGTGATCGCGGGCGCTGGCTCGGGCAAGACGCGCGTGATCACGTATCGCGTCGCTTGGCTCGTGGAGCAGGGTGTGGACCAATCGCGCCTGCTGCTGGTGACCTTCACCAACAAGGCCGCGCGCAGCATGCTCCAGCGCGTCGAGGCGCTTCTGCAGATGGAATGCCGCCGAATTTGGGGTGGGACATTCCATCATATCGCCAATCGCCTCTTGCGCCGGCACGCGGAGGCGCTCGGCTATCACCCGAACTTCACGATCCTCGACAGCGAGGATGCGCGCGAACTGCTCGAGGCCTGTGTGCGCGCCTGTGGCCTCGATCCCCGCGCGCGGCGGTTCCCCCGCGGGGAAGTCCTGCAGGACATCCTCAGCCTCTCCCTCAATACGGGGCGATCGCTGGAGGAGATCGTCCTCACGCGGTTTCCCTACTTCGAGCCGCTGCTGCCGGAGATCGAGCGCGTCGCGCGGGAGTACGCCGAGCGCAAGCGGCGCGAGAACGTGATGGATTACGATGACCTGCTCGTGAATTGGTGGCGATTGCTCTGCGAGCACCGAGAGATCGGAGCCCTCTACGCCGAGCAGTTCCAGCACATCCTCGTGGACGAATATCAGGACACGAACCGTCTTCAGGCGGAGATCGTGGATCGGCTGGCCGGGCGGCACCGCAACATCATGGTCGTCGGCGACGATTGCCAGACGATCTACAGTTGGCGCGGGACCGATTTCCGCAACATCTACGAGTTCCCCGAGCGCTATCCGGACGCGCGCATCTACCGCCTGGAGACGAACTATCGCAGCACGCCGCAGATCCTGGCCCTGGCCAATGCCTCCATCCGCCACAACGAACGGCAGTTCCCGAAGGAGTTGCGCGCGCGGCGTCCCAATGGACCGAAGCCCGCTCTTGTGCCTGCGCAGGATGTTTACGAGCAAGCGGCCTTCGTCGCCACGCGCGTTCTGGAGCTCTACGAAGACGGGGTGCCGCTCTCGGAGATCGCCGTGCTCTATCGGTCGCACTACCATTCGATGGAGCTGCAGATCGAACTCATGCGGCGGCGCATCCCCTACGTCGTTCGCTCCGGATTGCGCTTCTTCGAACAGGCGCATATCAAAGAC
>BEHK01000184.1 GCA_002898775.1 bacterium HR08
GGACCGAGCTTCGTCTCGCGCGCCTCGATCTCCAGCTCCTCAATATGGACCGACGTGTAGGCGTCGTCCTTGACGAGCTTCTCCGAGATCACAATGGCGTCCTCGAAGTTATACCCGCGCCAGGGCATGAAGGCGACCAGGACGTTGCGCCCGAGCGCCAGCTCCCCCTGATCCGTGCACGGCCCATCGGCGATGACCTCCCCCCGGCGCACGCGCTGGCCGACGCGCACAATGGGCCGCTGATTGATGCACGTATTCTGATTCGACCGCTGGAACTTGACCAACGGATAGATATCCGCCGTCACCTCGCGCGAGAGGACTCCTCCCTCGGCGCTGGTGTCGGCGCGAATGATGATGCGCTCGGAATCCACGTAGTCCACGATGCCATCGCGCTTGGCGACGACCACCGCGCCCGAATCCTTCGCCACGACGGCTTCCATGCCGGTCCCCACAATCGGCGCCTCCGGACGCAGCAAGGGCACCGCCTGTCGTTGCATGTTCGACCCCATGAGCGCCCGGTTGGCATCGTCGTGCTCCAGGAAGGGAATGAGCGAGGCGGCCACCGAGACCACTTGCTTCGGCGAGATGTCAATGAACTGCACCTCCTCGCGACTCACGGTCACGAACTCTCCACCTCGTCGCGCGATCACCCGCTCGGGAATAATGTACCCCCGCTCATCCACCTCGACGTTCGCTTGCGCGATCACATAGCGCGCTTCCTCCCAGGCCGTCAGATAGAACGGATAGGGCTCGTACTCGGCCGGCGTCTTGCCCTCGGCCTGGAGCCGCCGATTCTCGCGATCCACCTTCTCCTTGGGCAGATGCTCACCGAGGCGGAACGAACTCTGTCCCGGATTGAGGATGCGCACGTAGTCCACGACGCGCCCGTTCTCGACCTTGCGATAGGGCGCCTCGATGAAGCCGAACTCATTGACCCGGGCGTAGCAGGCCAGGCTGGAGATCAGTCCGATGTTCGGTCCTTCGGGCGTCTCAATCGGACAGATGCGCCCGTAGTGCGTCGGATGCACATCGCGCACCTCGAATCCCGCGCGCTCGCGCGAGAGACCGCCCGGCCCCAGGGCCGAGAGCCGCCGCTTGTGCGTGATCTCGGCCAGTGGATTGGTCTGATCCATGAACTGCGAGAGCTGACTGGAGCCGAAGAACTCCTTGAGCGCCGCCATGACGGGCTTCGCATTGACGAGATCGCGCGGCATGGCCGTCTGCAGCTCCCCGTGCACGGACATCTTCTCTTTGATCGCCCGCTCCATCCGCACCAGGCCGACGCGAAACTGATTCTCCAGAAGCTCGCCGACGGGACGCACGCGCCGGTTCCCCAGATGATCGCGATCATCCACCTCCCCGATGTCCCTGCGCAGCTTGAAGAGATAGCGGACGACGTCGAAGAAATCCTGCGGCGAGAGCGTCAGATCATCCAGCCGATGACGCTCGGGATACCCCATCTTGATGTTGAACTTCAAGCGCCCGACGCGCGAGAAATCGAACTTGCGCGGGTCGAAGAACATGCCCTCGAACAAGCGCCAGGAGGAGAGGACCGTCGGCGGGTCCCCAGGCCGCATCTTCCGATAGATCTCCAAGAGCGCCTCGGCGGGCGTGCGCGCCGGATCCTTCTTCAAGGTCTGGCTCAGCGTGCTCCCGATGTCATCGCGCTCCGGGAAGAAGAGATCGAATTCGGTGATGCCGCTGCTGATGACGCCGGAGATCGCCGGCGGCGTGACCGGCGTATTCGCCTCGGCGCGCACCTCGCCAGCCGCGTCCACGAGATCGGAGATGAAGTAGGCTCCCTCCAGATCCGCGATCGAGATCTCGACTTCGCGGACCTTCGCCGCCAGCAATTGCCGATACGAGGCCGTCGTGATCTTCCGGCCCGCGCGCACAAGCACCTCCCCCGTGCGCGGATGGAGGATGTCCTGCGCCGGGCGCGGCTCGAAGAGCTTCAAGACCGCCTGCTCCGGATGCGCCTCGTCCCGAAGCCGCCAATAGAGCTTCCCATCGCGCACGATGAAGCTCTCCCACTGGTAGAACTGACGCAGCAGCTCCTCGTCCGTGAACCGCGCGTTCACGATCGTGCTCTTGAGCAACTCGTCGTCATCGCGCAGGGCCGCCATGTCGTGCTTGAGCGGCAGCCCGAGCGCCCGCAGGAATGTCGTCCCCACGATCTTCCGCTTCTTATCAATCCGCACGTAGAGGATGCTCTTGGCATCGTACTCGAACTCGACCCACGCCCCGCGATTGGGGATGATCTTGCCCAAGTAGGAGTGAATCGTCGGCTTCTCGAAGTAGACCCCCGGACTCCGGTGCAATTGCGAGACGATGACCCGCTCCGTCCCGTTGATGATGAACGTCCCGTTCTCCGTCATGAGCGGGATCTCGCCGAAATAGACCTCCTCCTCTTTGATGTCGCGCACCTGTCGGCGGCCGGTCGCCTCGTCCACGTCGAAGATCGTCAGCCGAAACTTCACCTTCATCGGCACGGCGTAGGTCATGCCCCGCTCGCGGCATTCCTCCACGTCGTACTTCAACTTCAGCCCCACCGGCTCCCCGCAATGCGGACAGAGATTGAGGACGTTCGGATTGAGCGTCCCGCACCGGTGGCAGAGGATGTCCTCGGTCGAGAACGGATTCAGCCGAATGAGGGCGCCGCACTGGCGACAGGTCGAGCGCAAATGGCGCAGCCCTTCCAGTTGACCACACTTGCAACGCCAGGTCCCGATGGAGTACTCCACGAAGTCCAGTTGCGCCGTCCCTCGGTAGTCGGTGATCGGAAAGACCGAGAGGAAGACCGACTGCAACCCCGTCGTGGGATCACGCTCCTCGGGCAATCGGTCCATCTGCATGAACCGATCGTACGACTGGCGCTGCAACTCAATGAGGTTCGGAATAGCAATCGCGGTCTTGATCCGCGAGAAATCCACGCGCTGGCGCGGTTGAATCTTCGATGTGGCCATAGCGCCTCTCTCCTCACAGACCGATCACACCGATCGGCCTCAGTCGCAGGCGATGCGCGAACACTCGACGCCCGCCCGGCGCGCTTTGAAACGCATCACAGCCCTCCCTTTCACGCGCGGGCGCGCGCCCGAACTC
>BEHK01000185.1 GCA_002898775.1 bacterium HR08
CCGGAGATTGGCGATAGCCGCCGTCTCATTCGCCGGGATGCGCACGCGCGTGAACCGCGGGATCGCAATGGCCAGGATGATGCCGATGATCGCGATGACAATCAACAATTCGATGAGCGAGAATCCCTGTTGGCGATTCATCCCGTCCTCCTCATTCTGACACGCTCCGCAGAAGAGAAGGTTCCCACCGGGGGCATCATCGGCGCGCTTCAGGGCCGCCTCCGCGGCTGGCCCTTCCCTTGCTTTTGCTCCTCCAGGAACTGCGAGAAGGCCGCGATCATTTCCTGAGCCTGCTGCACCTGATTGGCGCGCTGCGGGTCTCGCTTCGCCTTCTCGACGAAGTCCTTGAGGATGGCTAACGCCTCCGGATATTTCGCGGGATCGGGCGACTGCGCGAGCGCATTCCCCAGACCGAAGAGCGCATCGAGGCTGTTCGGATCAATCTCCAAAGCCTTTCGGTACGCGGCGACCGCCTCCTCCGAGCGCGCCGTATCGAGATAGATCTTGGCGATCTGCGCCTGCGTGCGCGCGCGATCGGCCGGCGTCGCCTGCATGGCCATCAGCTCCTCATGCGCCGCGATCGCCTCGGGCAGCTTCGAGGCATCCAGATACGTCGCGACGACCGCCAGCGAGCGGCAGAGCAAGCCCTGATACTCGGGCTTCTGCTCCGGTTTATCGGGCGGGATCATCGAGATCGCCTTGCGCGCCGTCTCAATGGCGAGGTTGAACGCCTCCTTGGCCGCTTCCCGCTCCCGATTATTGAAGCGCTCCACGCCGAGGTTATGATAGGCTTCGGCCATGCGGATCATCACCACATAGAGCTGGGGATGATCCGGGCTCGTCTCCAAGGCCGATTTGTAGAGTGGGATCGCCTCCTCATACTTCCCCGCGCGCGCCAATTCATTGGCCGCGTTGAACTGCCGGATCATCTCCTCGTCCTTGGCCGCGCGCTTGCGCTGCTCCTCGATCTGTCGCGCCTGCTCCTCCAATCGCTTCCGCTCCGCTTCGGTCATCTGAGGGACAGCCGCTCCCGCTTGTCCGGAACGTGCGACGGCCTGTTGAATCTCCTCCAGCGTGGGGCGCCGTCCGTCTCCCGGAACCATCTCGATCGTGCGCCGCAGCGTCGCCTCCCCCGGAGGGGGGATGCGCACGTTGTACTCATAGTACGGCGTCAGCCCCTCGCCCGACACAACGATGGCATATCGCCCGTAAGGGAGACCGATGTGCGCGAAATGCCCCCGCTTATCCGTCTTCGTCTGATACTTCCCCTTGACGTCCAACCGATACAACTCCACGAGCGCATTCACGGCCGGGACGCGCGATCCATCCGGCTGAACGACGACGATCTCCCCCTCGATCCCTGCCGTCTGCGCCCGGAGATCGCGCGAGCCTCCCAGAAGGCCGGCCGCGATGAGGAGAACCAGAAGCGAGAAGATTCGTTTCATGGCCCCTGCTCCTCTGTTCATGGTCCTCAGCACCCGATCCGCTCCCACTCGGGATCGGGCTCACTAAGTGTACCACTCCTCCGTCTGCAGAGGCCAGAGGCGTTCACACCCCGCGGGCGTTCGCCCCCCAGATGTACTTGTGGAGTTGAATCTGCAATCGAACGGGAAGGCGGCTGTGCAAGATCCACTCGGCGAGCGTCTTCGGATCGAGGACGCCATGCGCGGGCGACAGAAGCACATGCGCCCGCCGCGTGAGATCATACCGGTGGATGATGTCACACGCCCATTCGAAATCGCGCCGGTCCATGAGGACGAACTTCACCTCGTCGCGAGGACGCAGGTGCTCGATGTTCTCCCAGAGATTCGCATGAGCGTGACCGCTCCCGGGCGTCTTGAGGTCCATGATGCGGATGACGCGCGGATCCAGGTGCCAGATGGGCAAACTTCCACTGGTCTCGATCAGAACCGTATAGCCGAGATCACACAGCCGTTCCGTGAGGGGATAGACGTCTTTCTGCAATAAGGGCTCTCCGCCGGTCACCTCCACGAGCCGCATTCCCTCGACCTCTTCCCAGAACGCGCCGACGCGCGCCAGGACTTCCTCCACACTCATGCGCTCCCCTCCGAAGAAGGCATATGTCGTGTCGCAATAGACGCATCGGAGGTGGCATCCCGTCAGGCGCACGAATGTGCAGGGAAGCCCGGCATACGAGGATTCCCCTTGAATGGAATGGAAGATCTCAGTCACCCACATCCGATCGCCCTCGCGCGGGAGAGATCGCCCTCACTCGATTCTCCCATTGCCCAAGACCGCTACGACCCGGTATTTTACTTCCCGTGAGAGAGAGAGCGCAAGGCGAAGGACGCGCGCGATGGGGGGAAGAAGCGAGCGCTCCGAGCGGCCATCGGGAGCGTATCCGCCGCATGTTCGCGGCCATCGCTCCTCGATACGATCTCCTCAATCACGTGCTCTCGCTCAACGTGGACCGTCGCTGGCGGCGTTTCACAGTCCGCCAGCTTCGCCCTTATCTCGCCACCCCGGAAGCGCCCGTCCTTGACCTCTGTTGCGGCACGGGCGATCTCGCCCTGGAGCTGGCCCGGCAGACGCTCGTCATCGGCGTAGACTTCTGCCGCCCCATGCTGCGAATCGGGCAGGCGAAGATCGCGCGACGTCGGGCGCGGGTCCTCCTGGTCGAGGGCGACGCGTTGTGTCTGCCCTTCCCCGACGACCTCTTCTCGGCCGTGACCGTTGCCTTCGGCCTTCGGAATCTGGAGTCGCCTGCCCGAGGGCTTCGAGAGATCCATCGCGTGCTCCGCCCGGGGGGCATCGCCGCCGTCCTCGAATTCTCGCGCCCTTGGCTGCCCCTCTTCCGCCATGTCTTCCTCTTCTACTTCCGAAATCTCCTCCCACGCATCGGGACATGGATCTCCGGCGTGCCCGGCCCTTACGACTATCTGCGCGATTCCGTCCAGGCCTTCCCGGATCAACGTCAATTGGCGCGGATGATGGAGGACGCCGGATTCAAAGCCGTTCGGTATATCAATTTGACCGGAGGGATCGCGGCCCTCCACCTGGGGGAGAAGCCCGGATGACGTATCTGGACGATCTCAATCCCGCTCAACGCGC
>BEHK01000186.1 GCA_002898775.1 bacterium HR08
CCGTCCCCTTCCGGGACATACGGCGGCCACCGAATGGCGCGGGATTCATCCACTCTCCGATCTCGTGCAGCTCCTCAATCCCCCTTCGGGCTACATGCACAATTGCAACGTGACGCCCTTCGCCATGATGCGCGACAGTCCGCTCGTGCCCGAACGCTATCTCCCCTACATCTACAACGCGAGTCGCACGGCGCCGCGCCATCAACGAGGTGAGCGCGTGACGGCGTTGCTGGAAGCCGCCACGCGCGTCACCGAAGATCAGGCGCTCGCCCTCGCCTTCGATACTGGCGTCTGGCACGCCGAGCTGTGGCAAGCGCGTGTGAAGACGGCCTGGGAACGCTCGCCCGAAATGGCGAAATCGGCCGATGCGGCTGTGGTCTACGAGCTGATCCAACGGTGGAATCGGCGGAGCGATCCCGATTCGGAAGGCGCGCTCGCCTTCTACGCCTTTAAGAAAGGGCTTGGCCCGGCGCTCGCACCGCTCGTGGATCCCCCGCCCGCGGTGACCGATGCGCAGCTTCTCGAAGCCTTGGAGCGCGCTGCGGCCTGGTTGAAAGCGACCTTCGGATCACTGCGGGTCCCGTATGGACGGTATTTCCGCGTCGGGCGTGAAGGAGGAACGCGGACATGGCCCGTCGGCGGTGGTTCGCTCAATCGCGAGCCGAACAATGTGGGGATGGCTACTCCCCGCGCCATCACGTTCGTCCCCAGCGGCGGCGTGATGCTCGGGCGTGCCGGACAGTCGGCGACGCACATCGTGATCCTGACCAGACCCCCTCGCTCGTACTCGGTCGTCCCACTCGGTCACAGCGATGATCCGAACAGCCCGCATTGGGATGACCAAGCCGAGAAGCTCTTCAGCCGAGGTCGAGCCGCTCCGACCTACTTCCTTCGTCGCGACGAACTGCGGCGGCATGCCACGGCGCGGAAAGTGGTGCGCCGGACGGTGACCGCCGGAAGGCGCTCTTGAGGAGGCGAACGCGATGTCCGAGTCCGAGGTCCGAAAGCCTCCCCCGCCACCGGCCTCCACGGGAGCAGCCCCTCCTGTCCCGCAAACGCTCGAAGAGACGGGGCTCGATCCCCATCTCCTCGTTCAGCTCATTGTGAAGACGCTTTACTACGCGGGCGAAGCGACGGGCTCGGAGGTCGCCGAGGATCTTCGACTCCCTTACTTCGTGCTCGATCCCCTCTTCCAATTCCTGCGCACGGAGAAGCTGATCGAAGTGCGGGGCGTCGAGGGGATCGAGAAGGGATCCTATCGGTACAGCCTGACGAGCCTGGGACGCGAGCGCGCGCGCGAATTCCTCGAGGTGAGCTTCTACGTCGGACCGGCTCCCGTCTCGTTGAACCACTATGTGGAGCGCGTGCGCCAACACTCCCTCGCCAACGTCCGAGTGGATCGCGAGACGCTGCGCGCCGCGTTGGCGCCGGTCGTCGTGAGTGAGGAACTCATCGAACAACTGGGTCCGGCGATCAATTCCGGCCACTCGATCTTCCTCTACGGCCCATCGGGGAACGGAAAGACGCTCATCGCTGAAGCCATCGGGAGGGCCATCGCCAGCGCGGGCGACATCTTCGTCCCTTATGCGATCGAGGTGGGGAACCACGTCATCAAGATCTTCAACCCGGTGGATCATGTTCCCGTTGAGCATGCGTCCCCGGCCTCCGATCGCCGATGGGTTCGGTGTCGCCGCCCGACGGTCTTCGTCGGTGGCGAGCTGACGCTCGACATGCTCGATCTGCGAATTCATCCCGTCTCGAAGTACTACGAAGCGCCGCCGCAGGTGAAGGCCAACGGCGGCGTCTTCATCCTCGACGACCTCGGTCGTCAGCTCGTGCGCCCGCGCGACTTGCTCAACCGGTGGATCGTCCCGCTCGAGAAACGCGTGGATTACTTCACCCTTCACACGGGGGAGAAATTCCCGCTTCCCTTCGATACGCTCGTCATCTTCGCGACGAACCTGGAACCGAGGGAGTTGGTGGACGACGCCTTCTTCCGACGCATCCGTTTCAAGATCCACGTGGCGAATCCGACGCGCCCGATGTACGAGGAGATCTTTCGCCGCTGTTGCGAGCAACGAGGGCTCGCCTACGATCCCACCCTCGTCGAATTCCTCTATCGCGAGATTTACGAGAGGCATGGGATCGAGCCGCGCGGCTGCCATCCGCGTGATCTCATCGAGCACGTGCTCGGCCATGCGAAGTTCACACAGAGCCCGGCCGCGCTCTCCGAAGAGGCGATCGCTCGCGCCTGTCGCACGTATTTCGCCTTGCAGGAGGTGTCCGGCACGGTGAGCGACCGTGCTTCCGGATGAAGAGGCTCCGGTGTCGAAGCGCGATCGAGTCGGGTATGTGAAACAGGCGCTCGAATGTGGCCCGGCGCGAGCGAGCCCGCTGAGGCCGCCCCTCTTCCACATGCGAGCCCGCGCGCGCGGGCCGGAGTCGTGACGTCGTCGGGATGAACACGACGTGGGACCGTGCTTTCGAGGGCGTGGGCAATGCTCGTGACGCCGTCGTCCCAGGGCTCACTCGCGCTCATCAAACCCGCAACGTGCCGGTTCGTCCGTGGGAGCCGACGTGGTGTTCATCAAGGGAACGCCCGCCGCACAAGGGAGTGCGACTCTGCCGCGTCCGCCGATGCGGGGGGGGCGACGCTTCAACGGCTCGTGTCGCCCCCCTGAGAGGCAAACCGCGGGCAACCCTCAGTGCATGTCATCCTCGTCACTCGCCACTGCCGCGCGCGCTCGTTGTCGTCCGACATGGAGGTGGTCGTAATGCAGCATGGCGTTGAAGAGCAGGAAGAAGCTCCCCTGCGTCTGTTGACGCCACATCGGATTGTTCGCGAACAGGAGAACGTGACCTTTGCCCACGGGGACATCAATGACGGCCGGACGATTCGCCAGCTCGTGGCCTCCGGCGAGCATGCCGGCGATGAGGAGATCGCGCTCTTCGGCGAAGCGCAGCACAACGCGCGGCCTCTCCTCCGGTGGCGGGAGAAGCGCGCGCACGAATTCGCTCACCTCCTCCGGGAGCC
>BEHK01000187.1 GCA_002898775.1 bacterium HR08
CAATTCGTCACCGACGGTCCCCCCCAGTTCCTCCACATAGGTATCGAGCGTCCACCCGGCGACCTCGAAGAAGAGCTTCCGGGCCAAGCTATAGCCATTGGTGTGCAAGCCGGATGAGGCGAGGCCGAGGACGACATCCCCGGGCTCAATGCGCCGACCATCAAGCAGGCGCGCGCGTTCGACCACCCCGACGATGAAGCCCACCAGGTCATATTCGCCCGGCGCGTAGACGCCGGGCATCTCCGCCGTCTCTCCCCCCACGAGCGCGCATCCGGACTCGAGACATCCGCGCGCGAGCCCTTGGACGATCTCCGCGACGACCTCGGGCACCAACGTTCCCATGGCGATGTAATCGAGGAAGAAGAGCGGCCGCGCCCCATGCACGAGGATATCGTTCACACAGTGAGCGACCACATCATAGCCGACCGTCTGATGCCGTCCGGCCACGGCCGCGACCTTCAGCTTCGTCCCCACGCCGTCCACGCTGGAGACCAAGACGGGATCACGATACCTGGAGAGATCAGGACGAAAGAGCGCGCCGAATCCCCCGATGTCCGCCAAGACCTCCGGGGTGAATGTCGTCCGGGCGAGCCGCTTGATGGCTTCCTTCGCCGCGCGGGCTGCCTCCAAGTCCACACCCGCTTCGCGATATGTGATGCGTCGCATGGCGAGAAACCTTAACACATCGGCGCCCCACTCGCCAAGACGCGCCCTTCAGCCTCTCGCGATTGCGCCGCCCCGGGGATGGTGCTATACTCTCGCTCGGTCATAACCGTTGCGGGTTTTGAGTGGCCGAGGTCGCGGCTCATGACCCTCGACGGGTTATGAGCCGATTTTTCTTTGACGCTCCGAGAGCGTCGAGAGCAAAGGAGACGTGAAAGGATGAGTCAACGAGCTGAGCGAGGCAGCATCGTTCGCGTCCACTACACAGGGCGCTTGCGCGATGGATCCATCTTCGATTCCTCGGAAGGGGGCGAGCCCCTGGAGTTCGTCATCGGCGCGGGCATGGTGATCCCCGGCTTCGAGCGAGCCGTCATCGGCATGCAGGTCGGCGAGAAGAAGACCGTCGAGATTCCTCCCGAGGAAGCCTACGGGACCTACATCGAGGAGTTCGTCAAGGAGGTCCCGCGTTCGGAACTACACGTGGACTTCGAGCTGGTGGAGGGTATGACGCTCGAGCTGCATACGGAGTCCGGAAGAGTGATCCCCATCACCGTGGCGAAGCTCACCGAGGAGACGGTGACGCTCGATGCGAATCACCCCCTGGCCGGGCAAACGCTCATCTTCGATATTGAGCTGGTCTCGATCGCTTGAAGGGCGCGCGGCCACGACGGGCCGCTTCGCGAACGAGCGCGCGCCGGAGAGAGGCATTCTGGCGGCTCTCCGCGCGCCCGCCTGCCCCTTCCAGGGGATTACCCCTTGAGCGTCCGCGCGCGGAAGTGATCGTACCCGTGCGGCAGAAGCCGCTCCCGATGCCCGGCGCGCTCCAGATACACGTGACCGGCCTCCCCCGTCGTGCGTCCAATGCACGTCACCGGGAGATCGGGGAAGCGTGCCCTCGCCTCCTCCAACCGAACGGCCTCCTCCTCTTTCAGGGTGAAGAGCAGCTCATAATCTTCCCCCCCATGCAGAGCCAACTCCAGGGGATCGGCGCCGAATTCGATCGCCTCCGCGACGACCGGAAGGGCTTCGGCCGAGATCACCGCACCCACACGGCTCTCCTCGCACAGGTGAAGAAGGTCTTGCGAGAGGCCGTCGCTCAGATCAATCATAGCGCGGGCCAGGCCCGCTTCGGCCAGATAGCGACCGAGGGACACGCGCGGCTCCGGCGCCAGATGCGCTAAGATCGGCCGCCGCGCGCGCTCGCAGAGCTCGTCGCTCAGCCGATACCCCTCGCTCAGGAGCTTCAGTCCCAACGCCGAGAGGCCGAGCCGCCCCGTGACGCAGATCACTTCGCCCGGCATCGCCCCATCGCGGCGCACGGCTCGATGCGCCGCGCACTCGCCGATGAGCGTCACCGTGATGGCGAGACCGGAGGGTGAGGCCGCGAGATTCCCCCCAATGAGGACCGTCGCATATCGGTCGGCAGCGGCGATGATCCCCGCTAGGAATTCCTCCAAATACGCCTCCTCCAAATCCCCCGGCACGGCGAGCGAGAGCACGAAGAAGCGGGGCTGCCCCCCCATGGCCGCGATGTCGCTCAGATTCACGGCCAGCGCCTTCTGCCCGAGCAGCTGCGCCGGCGCGTACTCGCGCCGAAAGTGCACGCCCTCGATCAAGGCGTCCGTCGTCACCAGCCACCACTTCCCCGGAGAACGCTTCAGGATCGCCGCATCATCGCCGATCCCCACGACCAGCTCGGGAGCAAAACGGCGCGCGCGCTCCCGAATCCTCTGAATCCACTCGAATTCACCCCTCATGGGAGACGCCCCCCGCGCGATCTCGCCGCAGCGAGGAATCCAGCGGGATCTTGTACTTCTCCAACTTGCGATAGAGCGTGCGCCGATCAATGCCGAGAATCTCCGCCGCCCGCGTGTGATTCCCCCCCGTCTCCTCGAGGATGCGCAGGATATGCCGCTTCTCCACCTCCTGCAGCGTGCGCGGCTCGCGCTCCGGAGGCGCCCATCGCTCCGTCGGCGCGATCCCGCTGATGTGCGGGGGGAGATCGCGAATCGTGAGCACCGGCTCCGCGCTCATGGTGAGCGCATACTCGACGGCGTTCTGCAATTCGCGCACGTTCCCCGGCCAGGAATAGCTCATGAGCAGCCGCATGGCCTCGGTCGAGAAGCGGCGCACCGGTTGGTTGTTCTGCCGCGCGTACTGCTGCAGGAAATGTTCGACCAACAGCGGGATGTCCTCGCGCAGCTCCCGCAGCTCGGGCAGATAGAGCGTGACGACGTTGAGCCGATAGTAGAGGTCCTCGCGAAATTCCCCGCGCCGCACGGCCGCCTCCAGGTCCTGAT
>BEHK01000188.1 GCA_002898775.1 bacterium HR08
CGCGTGGCATTCAGGTTGAGGCGATTGGGCGGTGAGACGCAGGGCGCGATGACCGAGAGGAAATCCGGGGGAGCGGTCAGAACCGGGCGCTCGCTGAAATCCCCCTGGCGCATCTTCGCCGTGGGCACCGTGCCCGTCAGCGTCGTCTCTCGTCGCGAGCGCAAGCCTTGATAGTCGAAGAACCAGAACGTCCGATCTCGGCGAATCGGCCCGCCGACGGCGAATCCCGCCTGGTTGCGGAGGAATTCCCCTTTCTGGATCACGCGCGAGCCATCGGGGCGCCGTCCCGCTGCGTTGGAGAAGAAATCTGCCGCGTCCAGATTATCGTTGCGATGGAACCACCAGGCCGTTCCATGCACGTCGTTGCTGCCGGAGCGGATCTCGGCGTTGATCACAGCACCTTGGAACCACCCGAACTCGGCGTTATAGGTGCGCGTCTGCACGCGAAATTCCCGAAGGGCATCCGGCGGCGGTTGCACGACCTGCGGGCTGCGCTCTTGCGCGTTGGTCGAGAACGAGTTGTTGTCCACGCCGTTCAACGCGAAGTAATTTTGGAGCGAGAAGTTCCCGTTCACGTTGATCTTCGCCTCGCGAGGATTGCCGCCGCTTGGCGTCGGCACAGCCCCCGGAGCGAGCAGGATCAAATCCGAGTATCGCCGCCCATCGAGCGGCAGATCCACGATCCGTCGCTGCTCGACAACAGCCCCCACATCGGCGCTCTGCGTTTGCAGAATCGGGACCGTCTCGGTGATGATCAGCTCCTCCGTGATCATCCCCGGCTGCAGGGTCACGTCCACGCGCAAGCGCTCCTGGACATGCAGGACGACATTGCTGCGGACGGCCGTTTGAAAGCCGGGCGCCGCGACGCGAATCTCATATGGCCCGGGTTGCAGGGCCGGAGCGATGTACGTACCGGTCGCATCCGTCGTGACCTTCACGCTCGTCCGCCGTTCCAGATGGATGATCGTCACCTCCGCGTTCGGGATCACGGCCCCGGTCGGATCGGTGACCGTCCCGAGGATGACCCCCGTGTTGATCTGCGCGCTCGTCCCCCACGACAGTCCCATGAGCAGCAGGACGACGAGCGCGCGTCCGACGTCTCTCCATGCGGTACGGTTTCTCGTCATAACCCCTCCTCCTCCGCGTTCTCTCGCGCCGTCTGGCGCGGAACAGGCGGACGTTCCGTCACGGTCGGACGTCCGCCGGTGGACGCGTCGAAAGGAAGAAGCGTTCGCGCTTCTTCGCCTCTTCATACTGCGCGCGAGCCTGACGTACGGAATCCATCTCGGAGACCTCGGCTACGGGCACATCCCACCACGATTCGTAGTTCGGCACGCGCGCTTCCTTGTCCACTTCGACGACGATGACGGTTGTGCGCGCCTGCCGTCGGGCTTCTTCGAGAGCGCGCTCCAACTCTTCGCGCGTTCGGGCGCGAAGCGCGTGCGCGCCGAGGCTCGCCGCGTTCGCCGCGAAATCCACCGGCAGCCACTCGCCGTCCAGATCCCCGGTCTCCGGATTCCGAAAGCGATAGTCCGTGCCGAACGTTCCGAGCCCGAGCGATTGCGAGAGGCCACCGATGCTGCCGAACCCGTGATTATCGAGCACGAGGATGATGAGCTTGTACCCCTCCTGCAGCGAGGTCACGATCTCCGAAGACATCATCAAGTACGAACCGTCGCCCACCAGGACGTAGACCTCGCGCGAGGGATCGGCCATCTTCACGCCCAGTCCCCCGGCGATCTCATAGCCCATGCAGGAATAGCCGTATTCGAGGTGATACCCCTTCGGATCGCGCGTGCGCCAGAGTTTGTGCAGATCACCCGGAAGGCTTCCGGCGGCGCAGACGATGACATCGCGCGGGCCCGCGAACCGGTTGAGGACGCCGATGACCTCGCTCTGCGCCATCGGCGGACCATGACGGAGGTTGAAGAGGCGCTCGACTTCGGCCTCCCATTCCGCCTTCACGCGCGCGATCTCCTCCGCGTACTCCGCCGAGACGCGATAGTCCGCGAGTGCTTCCCGCAATTCTTCGAGCGTGAGGCGGGCATCGGCCACCAGAGGCCACGCGGCCTGTTTGTAGGCATCCATCTCGGCCACGTTGATCGTGAGGAAGCGCACATCGGGATGTTGGAACGCCGTCTTCGAGGCCGTGGGGAAATCGCCCAGGCGTGTGCCGATGGCGATAACCAGGTCCGCCTCGCGGGCGATCACATTGGCCGCGCGCGTGCCCGTCACGCCGATGGCGCCGAGGTTCTGCGGATGGTCGAAGGGGAGCGAACCCTTCCCCGCCTGAGTCTCGGCGACGGGAATCCCCGTTTGCTCGACGAAACGCGCCAACGCTTCGGTCGCTTCGCTGTAGATGACACCGCCGCCGGCAATCACCAGCGGCCGTCGTGCCGCGCGAATCCACGCGACGGCGCGGCGCAACCGCTCCCGATCGGCCGGAGGACGGGGGATGTGCCAGACGCGCTTCTCGAATAACTCTTCCGGATAATCCCACGCCTCCGTTTGTACATCCTGCGGGAGCGCCAGCGTCACCGCGCCCGTATCGGCCGGCGAGGTCAGGACGCGCATTGCTTCCAACAGCGCGAAGGGAAGCTGATCCGGCCGGGTGATGCGGTCCCAATAGCGGGAGACCGGTCGGAAGGCGTCGTTCACCGAGATGTCCTGCGTGTGCTCGGATTCCAGTTGCTGCAGCACGGGCGCGACGTTCCGGCGAGCGAAGATGTCCCCGGGCAGCAGCAACACGGGCAGTCGGTTGATCGTGGCCGTCGCCGCTCCCGTGACCATGTTCGTCGCTCCCGGACCGATCGAGGACGTGCAGGCGAAGGTCCGCAGCCGATTGTGCATCTTGGCGAAGGCCACGGCGATGTGCACCATCGCTTGTTCGTTGCGCGGCAGATAGTAG
>BEHK01000189.1 GCA_002898775.1 bacterium HR08
CTTGACGACTTGCGCGATCGTGGACTTCTTCTGCCCGATGGCGACGTAGATGCAGACGACGTCCTTGCCCTTCTGGTTGATGATCGTATCAATGGCGATAGCCGTCTTGCCCGTCTGCCGATCGCCGATGATCAGCTCGCGTTGGCCGCGCCCGATGGGGATCATCGCATCAATGGCCTTGATGCCCGTCTGCAGCGGCTCTTTCACCGGCTGCCGATCCACGACGCCCGGGGCCAGCCGCTCGATCGGATTGTATGTATCCGTGATGATCGGCCCGCGTCCATCAAGCGGACGCCCCAACGGATCCACCACGCGTCCGATGAGCGCTTCGCCCACGGGCACCGACATGATCCGGCGCGTCCGCCGCACCTCGTCCCCCTCTTTGATCAGATGATATTCGCCGAAGAGCACGGCCCCGACTTTGTCCTCCTCCAGGTTCAGGGCGAGGCCGTAGACATCGTGCGGGAGCGCCAGCAGCTCGCCGGCCATCACCTTCTCCACGCCGTAGATCTCGGCGATGCCGTCGCCCGCCTTGATGACCGTCCCGACTTCTTCCAGCGAGACGCGCGTCTCGAACCCTTCGATCTGCTGACGGATGATGTCCACGATCTCGTCGGCTCTCAACTTCTCCATCGCTTCCTCCCCGAGAGCGGCGTTCATCGTAGGAGCTGACGCCGCAAGGCTTCTAATCGAGCGTCCAACGATCCGTCGTAAACCTCACTATCCACGCGCGCCTGCACGCCGCCGAGCAGTCGCTCGTCCACGATCTCGCGCAGGCGCACGGTCTTCCCCGTCAGTTCTTCCAATCGCCGATGCAGCTGCTGACGTTCGTCATCCGGCAACGGACGAGCCGTGCGCACCTCGACGTTCACGATCCCTAACCGGCGATCCACCTCTTCGGCGAAGGCGCGAGCGATCGCCTCCAGGTGCTGGACGCGGTAGTTCCTCAGGAGCAGGTGGAGGAAGGTCGCCGTGGTCCGCCCTACCCCCGTCCGTTCGATCAGCGTCTGCAGCAGGCGCTCCTTCTGCGCGCGCGGGATCACGGGATTGGCGAAGACCTCCCCGAGCAACGGCGTCTCCCGGAACACCTCCGCGAGCGCGCGCAGCTCGTCGTTCACCACGCCGTGTTCCTGCCGCGGGAAGGTGTATTCGGCCAAGGCGCGCGCATATCGGCGAGCGACGCGGGTGGGGATCATCGCGGCACCTCCGCCAATTCTTCGATGAATTGCGCAATCAAACGCCGATGATCCTCCTCCGTCAACTGCTGGCGGAGCACGGCGCGGGCGCGCGCCAAGGCGCGTTCGACCAGAAAGGCCTTCAATTCCATCTCCGCCGCTCGCCGCGCCATCTCGATCTCGCGCTCGGCCAGGGCGCGAATCTTCTCGGCTTCGGCATGCGCCTCCCGCCACAGGCGCTCGTACTCGGCCTCAGCCTCCTGCTCGGCGCGCGCGCGAAGGGCCGCCACCTCCTCGTCCACTCGGGCCGCGCGGGCGCGCGCCTGTTCCAACTCCCGCGCCGCCGCCTCGCGCGCGCGTCGCGCCTCCTCCAACTCCCGCGCGATGGCCCGCGCGCGCTGGCGGAAGAAGTCGCTCGCCGGCTTCCGCAACAGGTAGTAGAGCGCCGCCACAAAGATGAGGAAGTTCACCACGCGCGGGAGCCCCGATCCCACAAGACCCAAAGGCCCATTCATCCACCCACCGCTTGCGATGTGCAGAAGGAGATCGCCCATACGCTCAGGGGAGGGTGCGCGTGACCTCCTCGACGCGACGGCCGAGCACCTGACGCACCATCTCGCGCGCCAGTTCCTCGGCATCCCGCTCGAGCTGACGTTTCGCTTCATGAGCCTGCTCGGCCAATTCGCGGCGCGCTCGCTCGACACGCGCGCGCGCCTCCTCGCGCACGGCGGCCAGCAGTCGCTCTCGCTGTTCCAGGGCCTCTCGTCGTCGCGCTTCGATCCGCTGATACCCCTCAGCTCGCGCCCGCTTCAGCGCTTCCTCATACTGCGCGCGCTCGCGCGCGCAGTCCGCCTCCATCGCTTTCGCTTCCGCCCGATACCCTCGCGTGCGCCGCTCCCGTTCGTCCAGAATTTGATTGACCGGGCGAAAGAGCATACGGTCGAGAACCCACACCAAGACCCATGCTGTCAGGAGAACGACCAGGACGCTCGCATCCGGCTTCAGAACATTCTCCTGTAGCGCCAGTGCGTGGATCATGCTCATGGCCGCACGCCCGATGTCATTTCAAAGGGATGAGAGGCTACCATACGGTCGAGAGCACTGTCAAGATCGAGCCTTTCGCCGTCCAGACGTGGTGAGCACGCCCGCCTCCCACGCGGATCGCGGATCAAGGGGTTCCCGCAAGTCATCCGGGAAGGGCTCAAAGAATGTTTGCTGGAGAAGATAAGCGACCTCGAACCGCACAACCCAGGAGCGCAGCAGAGCGATCACGACACTGGCCGGGAGTTGCCCGCGCCGGTATTTCTCCAAGGCCTGAAGGAAGAAGGCCTTCTCTCGCGCCGCCAGATACTTCGAAACGTAGCCGAACCCATGCTGCAGGACGTTCGCGATCGCCGTGCGCCGAGCCGATCGCTGAAGCGCCTTCTGCAAAAGCTGACGATATTCGGCGATCACCTCCGAGAAGGGGCGATGCGCGGCATTGGCGACCAGACGCCCCATCTCGCGCAACGCCTTTTCGCTCTGGGCCATCAGAAGCAGCTTGTGCGTCGTGTGGAAGTGAATGAGCGCTGCCATTGAGTCGGCTTTCGCCATCTGACGAAAGCGCGCCAACGTG
>BEHK01000190.1 GCA_002898775.1 bacterium HR08
GCGGCGATCGTCTCCCTGGCCATCCTCATCTCCATCCTCGGCGCGTTGAACGGTTCGATCCTCTCGGGGGCGCGCATCTTCTACGCCATGGCGGCCGATGGACTGTTCTTCAAGAAGATCGCCCTCGTTCACGATCGGTTCCGCGTCCCGTACGCGGCGATCTGGGCGCAGGCGGTGTGGGCGTCGCTGCTGGCGGCCAGTGGCACTTACGAGCAGCTCTTCACCTACGTGATCTTCGCCGCCTGGGTCTTCTACGGGGTGACGACCATCGGATGCCTCTTCCTGCGCCGGAGATTCCCCACTGTTGAGCGACCGTTTCGCACGCCGGGCTATCCCATCTCCCCGCTGCTCTTCGGCAGCCTGGCGCTTCTGCTGACGGTGAGCACGTTCGTGGGCGCGCCGCGCGAATCGGCCATCGGCGTGGGGATCATGCTCTCGGGACTGCCGGCATATGCCCTCTGGAAGAGACGGCTCGTCGGGAAGGACTTCGCGCGCTCGATTTGACACCCCATTCACCATCGCGCTAAGATTCGGCGTGATGACGCACATCGAATCGAGGCGGGAGTGAGGCATGGCGCCGACGATCCTGGCCAAGGTGGCGGCCGAACGACACGCGCTCACCATCAGCGAACTGACCTATCGCATCAAGGACCTGCTGGAGGGGGAATTCCCCGACCTCTGGGTTCGCGGCGAGATCTCCAATTTCAAGCATCACAGTTCGGGTCACTGGTACTTCACGCTGAAGGATGCGCACGCGCAGTTGTCCTGTGTCTGCTTTCGCTTGCAGAATCGCCTGATTCGGTTTCGGCCGGAAGACGGACTGGAGGTGTACGCGCGCGGGCGGCTGAGCGTCTACGAGAAGCGCGGGGAGTATCGGCTGCTGGTGGACTACATGGAGCCGGTCGGGGTTGGCTCCCTGCAATTGGCCTTCGAGCAACTGAAAGCGCGCCTGGCGGCCGAAGGGCTCTTCGATCCGGAACGGAAGCGCTCGCTCCCCCTCATGCCGCGCAAGATCGGCGTGATCACATCGCCGACGGGAGCGGTCATCCGCGACATCCTGCGCATCCTGAAACGGCGCAACCGCGGCATTGATGTGCTCATCTTCCCCGTGCGCGTTCAAGGCGATGGGGCGGCCGAGGAGATCGCCGAAGCCATCCGCATTCTGAATCGGCGCGATGATCTGGATGTGCTCATTGTCGGGCGCGGCGGCGGCTCCATCGAAGACCTCTGGGCCTTCAATGAAGAGGTCGTCGCGCGCGCGATCTTTCACTCGCGCATCCCGATCATCTCGGCCGTCGGGCATGAGACGGATTTCACCATCGCCGATTTCGTGGCCGATGTGCGCGCGCCGACGCCTTCGGCGGCCGCGGAGATGGTCGCCGCGCGTCGGGATGAGCTGATCGAACGGTTCGCCGCGCTGGAGCTGCGCCTGGTGAAGGCCACGCGATACCTCATCGTCCGACGGCGCGAGCGCCTCTCGCAGCTTCAAGCGCGACCGGGACTGATGCGCGCGCGAAATCTCGTGCACCAGGCGCTACAGCGCGCGGACGATCTCGACTACCGCCTGCAGATCGCCATGACCAAGCGGCTGCGCGCGGCCCGAGAGCGCTTCGCCGCGCTCTCGCTGCGCCTCACGGCGCAGCGACCGAGCCGCCGCCTGGCAGAGACGCGCGGCCGTTTGGCCGTGCTGCAGAATCGGCTGAGCGCGACGATGCGCGAGCGGATCCAAACGGCTCGACGCCATCTCAGCTCGGCTGTCGGAAAGCTCGAGGCCCTGAGCCCCCTGGCCGTCCTCTCGCGGGGATATGCCATCGTCTGGAACGAACGGGGGGGCATCGTCCGAGAGGCCGCGGACGTGAGCGTCGGGGATCGCTTACGCGTCCGCCTGTTCAAGGGTCAGGTGAACGTCAGGACCGAAGAGGTGAGGCCCGATGAGTAAGGCGTCGAAACCCACCGACTTCGAGACGGCGCTCAAAGAGTTGGAGGGCATTGTCGAACAGTTGGAGAACGGCGAACTCCCCTTGGAGCGCGCCTTGGAACTCTTCGAGCGCGGCGTCAAGCTCTCGCGGGAATGCCAGAAGCGGCTCGAAGAGGCCGAGCGAAAGGTCGAGATTTTGCTCAAGAATGCGAGCGGGGAGTATGAGGCCGTCCCCTTTGAGGAGCCTCTCGATGAAGGCCCACAGTCACTGTGATGAGGCCAATGGCGACTGCGCTGGCGGAATACCTGAACGCGCAACGGGAGCGCCTGCATCAGTGGCTGGATCGGCTCGTCCCTGCTGAAACGACTCCTCCCGACATCATCCACCGGGCCATGCGCTACAGCCTCTTCGCCGGAGGGAAACGACTGCGCCCCATCCTCACGATCGCGACCGGAGAGATGTTCGATGTCCCCGAATCGTGGCTGCTGCCGACGGCCTGCGCCATCGAGATGATCCACACCTACTCGCTCATTCACGATGACCTCCCGGCGCTCGACAATGATGACTGGCGGCGCGGACGACCGACCTGTCACAAAGTCTTCGGTGAAGCGATCGCCCTTTTGGCGGGCGATGCGCTGCTCACCCTCGCGTTTCGGACGCTGGCCGAGATCCCGATCCCGGAGGCTTATCGCGATCGCCAAGTCCGCGTGATCGCCGAGATCGCGCAGGCAGCGGGGACGACCGAGGGGATGATCGGCGGCCAGGTCCTGGACCTGCTGGCGGAAGGAAAATCCTTCGATGAGACAGCGCTCAGGGCGATTCATCGCGCGAAGACGGGGGC
>BEHK01000191.1 GCA_002898775.1 bacterium HR08
GCTGCTCTATCGGTCGGTGCGTCGCGGCTTCTCCGATCTGATCGAGCACGCCCTGACCCTTGTGCGCTACGTCACGGAGGTGAAGAAACCGGATGCCGAACGCTTGGACGGGTTTCACGACGCGCAATTGGAGGCGGTCCGATTCCGCGTGCTCTCGCCCGCGCCGATCTCCCCAGGGTTGGAGGAGGTTCTGATCGCGGCCAGCTTGCAGGAGTCCCTGGGAGAGCTGGGGCCGAATGATCCGTTTATTGCAGCCGCCCTGGGAGGGCGGTCGCCCGAGGTCGTCGCTCGCGAGCTGGTGCAGGGGACGCGCCTCACCGATGTCGCCGTTCGGAAAGCGCTTCTGGACGGGGGGGAGGAGGCCATTGCGGCATCTCCCGATCCACTGATCCAATGGGCGCGGCGCGTGGACCCAATCCTCCGCCAGATGCAGCGCTGGTTCGAGCAGAACGTCGCGAGTGTGCGCCAAGCGGCCGGAGCGAAGATCGGGCGGGCGCGATTCGCCGTCTTCGGCAAATCGGTCTATCCCGATGCGACCTTCACGTTGCGTCTCTCCTACGGGACGGTCCGCGGCTATCCGATGAACGGCACTCAGGCCCCGCCGAAGACGACCTTCTACGGGCTCTTCGATCGGGCGCACGGTTTCGATCGGAGGCCACCGTATCATCTTCCTCCTCGGGTGTGGCAACGGCGGCATCGGCTCGACCTCTCGACGCCGCTCAACTTCGTGAGCACGTGCGACATCACCGGGGGGAATTCCGGCTCTCCGGTGATCAATCGTCAGGGAGAGCTGGTCGGTGTCATCTTCGACGGGAACATCGAGAGTCTGATCGGAAATTTCCTCTACGTCGAGGAGACGAATCGCGCCGTGGCCGTCCACAGTGCGGCGATCATTGAAGCGTTGCGCAAGCTCTACGATGCCGCGCCGCTGGCCGACGAGCTGGAGGGCCGCAGGTCCACCGCGCGCGAGGCTTCGGCACGAGGACGTCGAACTCGAGAGCATGCCGATGCGGTTCGAAAAATGTGATTGCCTCGGCGGGGAATTTCTGCTACTATGCTAGCCGACACATGTAACGTCCGACCTCTGGCTCGGGCAGGGATGAGACGCTATGAGATGTCCAAGATGCGGCTTTGTTCAATCGGCAGCTCATGCGACGTGTCGGTATTGCGGGATGAAGCTCCCACAGGCGGTGGTTCCTTCGGCGCAGACTCAGGAGCGAGCGACCGATCGAGCGGAAGCGCGGAGCACGGGGTCGGTGGTGATCCCTTTCCCCGGAGCGCGAGCGCGCGATGCGGCTCCCGGTCAGTTCGCATCGGATCCTTCGGACGGACCATCTTCGGAAGAACCTCAGGGGCCTCCGGCATGGAAGGAACAGCTTCGGGAGCGTGTGCGCGCCATTCGCGAGCGGCGTGGGGAAGGACCTCCCGAGCCGGCGCGAAGGGCGATGGAAGCGGAATCGGTCTCCCCTTCGGGAGCGCATCCGGCATCCGCTTCGGCGAAAGAGCGCCGCGCGCTCGCTGAGACGACTGTGACCCGCGCGCGGCATTCGAATCTGGAGCCCGCGCGCTCTTCGGAGAATGCCAGCGGCCTTCCGAATCCCTCGCCTCGCGAGAGCGCGGGGCCTCAGGAGCGCGCGCGCCCCACGGAGCCGCCGGTCGCCGATGAGGGGACGCCGCTTCCCGAGGAGATCGAGAACCTCGATCTCGACGTGGGGGAGGGCGCCGAAAGGTTCGGAAGCGAGCGATCGGCATTCGCGCGCCCGCGGAGCGAAGCGGCCCTCGGATTCTCTCGTGAAGAGGCCGTTGAACAAATCGCACCGGCTTCGCTCGCGCGACGGCTCGGCGCCGCGCTCATAGATCTGGGGGTGATCGCCTTCAGCACGATCCCCTTTGTCGCCGCCGTCGAGATCGTATATGGCGATTTCTCTCAGCGCCTGGTGCGGATCGCGCTGGTGGGAACGGCGGCGGTGGTCGGCGTCCTCTACGAGGTGATCATGCTGAGTGTGGCCGGGCGAACGGTCGGGATGGCGATCGCGGGGTTGCTGGCGTTGAACGCGCGGACGATGGATGTGCCCTCGGCCGGTCAGGCCGTGCGACACGTTCTGGGAACCGTTCTGGGAGCACTCCCCCTCTTCTTCGGATTCTTCTGGGCCCTCTTCAATCGCGAACGTCGGACCTTCGCGGACCTTCTGGCGGGGATCGTCGTGAAGCGGGTCGCCGAGTCCGTTTACGAGAGCCAGGAGATTCATGCGCCCTGGCTCTATCGCCCGGCGCGGCGACGATGAGCCGCGGGACAGCGGTCTGAGGGCCAGCGGTGAAGTCGCGAAGGGGCCTCCGGGCGCGGCGGAGAGGGTTTCGCGCGCCCGTTTCCGGTGTGGTAAAACCGAAGGGAAATGGACGGGCTCACGTTGTCTCGGATCGTCGCGGAGCTGAGGGAGGAGATCCTCGGCGCGCGTGTGGAGCGAGTTCGCTTGGCGGATCCTTCGACTCTGGTGATGAAGCTCTATCGCCCCCATCGAGGGTCAAGGAACGTGTGGCTCTTGCTCTCGGTGGCGCCGCGTTGGCCTCGCGTGCATCTTGTCGAGCGCGTGCCGGAGGAGGGCGCGGAGTCTACGCCCTTTCTGCTCCTTGTGCGAGCGCGGCTGCGCGGTGCCCGCTTGCGCGCCATCGAGCAGGTGCGATCCGATCGCATTGTGCGCTTCTCTTTCGAGCGAAGGGCCGCGGTGCCCGTGGAGCCGGGCGAGG
>BEHK01000192.1 GCA_002898775.1 bacterium HR08
GTGCAGCTGCGGCTGCATCATGGCCCGGACGATCCCGAACAGCCGCTCCCGTTCCCGCTCCTGGGCTTCCTCGGTGGGGAACTTCTCCGGGTGGCTCGACGGGTCGTCCACTACCGAGGCGAAGAGCACGGCCCGGCTCACCGGCAACGGCAGCCGCGCCCACCAGTGGTGAATCCCCTTCGGATGCGTCCCGATCCCCGGCATCTTGTCATACGCCGAGGCATCGTTGATCTCGGGTAGGGGCAAGGCGACTTCGATGAGCTTCCTAATCGTGCTCATGAGATCCTGCTCCTAATCGCGCACTCGATAGGCATTCTGTATCATCTCGACGATACGACGAGGGATCGCCGCCGCATCCATCGACTCGAAAAGGTCCAGGGCGGCCAGCGCCTTGCCCTTCTTCTCCGCTTGGCTTTTCGGGATCCCCGCGGCCGTCTCAAAATCCGGAGAGATCACCTCTACGTGCCCCAAGCTCGCATCCGTCAACTCAGCAATAATGCGATTCAGTTCAAACGTGCGCCGTTTGGCAGCCCGCTTCTCCTCGTCCCAGTCTGAGGGAATCGGAACCGGGAGAGGATCCTCATCGTGGACTACACAGTATGGGATCTGGAAAGCGTTGAGGATCTCCATGTACAGCGGCAAGTTGTGCTTGCTTCCGCAGTCAATGACGCTCACGTTTGGATTGAAGCACCCAAGTTTCTCCGCTAAGAAGGGCAAAACAGCCTTCTCAGTTTCACCCTCGACGAGCACGACCTTCTGAGCAAAAAAGAGCTCGCCCCGGTCGGGATTAATCCAGTAGGCCATGTGAAACCGTCTCTTTCTGTCTTGCACCTCCTCTCCTGCAAAGAGATCTTGCGTACACTGTCTGACCTGAGTTCCCTGGGTAGGATCGGGCTTCGTGACGATCGTGATCCTTTGGTAGTACTCCAAATCAACGAAGTGAGTGGAGTGCGTGCTAATGAACACCTGGTGACTCGGATCCGCTGCTATTTCAGCGAGCGACGCCATGAACTGGCGTTGAGCGTGCGGGTGGAGAAATAGCTCTGGTTCCTCAATGGCGAAAAATACAGACTCCGAGGAGCGACGTGGGACGGTAGCTTCGGATTCGCCCCTCGGTCGCAGAGCCTTAGCCCAAGCGCGTACGAGCGCGAACAGGAGAGCCCGTTGAAGACCGTGGCCTTTCCTCTCCGCGGGCGTCTTGAGTCCATCATCCAGTTGCACCCGTGTGCCGAGTTCGAAGATCTTGTCGAGTTCTGGCGGGGTGACCTCGATCGAGACCCGCACGCCCCAAGGCTCCAACTCGGAAGCCAGCGATTCTTCAAGACGCGCGAGCTCTGACGCCGTTTCAGCTTCCTCCGGGCGTGCGTTCAGTTCATTTACAAGCTCCCGAAGCCGGTTACCGACCTCCACGAACCGCTGGTCGCGCTCAGCCATTTCCTTTACAGCGCGTTGAAGAAGACGCCCAAAGACGGCCGTTCCCTTGACTTTGATCTCGTCGCTCAGGTCACGGACCGCTGGAATCAGGAAAAACTCTGGCAGGACCCCACCGCCCACGTTCCTCTGTCCGAGCAGCGGGCCACTCTCTAACACCTCACTGAAGCGCAGCTCAGCCCTGTGTTGCTGGATGTATTCTTGCTGAAACTGCTCAAGACGCTGGCGAGTTATCCTTCCGCCCGCCTCAAGAAGAGGGCGCAGCTCAGGAATGTCGCGTGATTCTCTCTCCAGCTGCTCGCGGCTCGAGAGGCGCTCGAAAGCGGAACTCTTCAACCACCATTGCTCGGGCTCCTGAACGTAGCCATTGTAACAAATCTCAATACTACCATCGGCTTGAAGTCTGGCTGTCTTCCGGATGCGAATCGTCCCATCGTTGCGAAGGTATCTCTGAAACGTTGTCTTCTCCTGCTCAGTCAAGTGATCGAAGGTCATCTCCACCCAAAGCTCGCGGTCACCCTCTGGCCGACATGAGAAGAAGTCATCGGGATCTGGCTTTGCGGCCGTGGACAGGCCGAACTCGATGGCGCGTAGGATATTGGACTTGCCGCTATTGTTCGGCCCTACAAGAACCAGCATGTCGGGAACTTTCAACGTGACGTGGCTGATACTCCGATAGTTGTGGATAGTCAGTTCGCAGAGCTTCATCGCGGCTCCTCCCCCCTGGCCAACAACTCGGCCAGACTGTAATTGACGCTCGTCACCCCGAAGTCCGGCTGGCGCCGGAAGGGGCGGCGGATGTAGTGGACGCGGTGGTCGCCACCGTCCAGGAACTCCACGACGGCCAGGATGTAGTCGTCGGGCTTATTGAGGGACGTGAGGATCTCGTTGCGGCTGACCGGGGTCGTGCTTGCTCCGAGCAGCCTCCCTTTCCCCTCGGTGAACCGATGCCGTCCTGTGCGGGGGTCACGAAGGACCGCGCGGCTCGCCGGCAGCGGCGCCCGTCGGTGATGAACACCTGTCGGACGGGCCCAGATCCCCGGCGTCTTGTCGCAAGTCGGGGCGTGCCTGATCTCCGCAGGTGGGAGGGTAAGCTCGCCGGGCTTCTTGTTCATGACAGTCCCTTCGGGCGGCCGTCACCCCTTGCCTTGGGGCGTGCAGGCCAAGCCGAGAAGCCTCTGCAGCGTCTCCAGCGCCCGCGCCCCGTCGGCGGCGCCGAGCCGGCCCAGCTGGCCGCGCACCAGTCGGTGGTCCAGCGTGAACAGCTTGAACCGGACCTTGGACGGCGCTGGCA
>BEHK01000193.1 GCA_002898775.1 bacterium HR08
GCCAATCTACCTGTGCATGGAGCCAGTGGATCCGCACCTGTTCGCCACGGCCTTCGGCGTGGTGGAGACGCCGGTCCAGGTGAACGTCCTGCTGCGCGACTCGGCCGTGACGTATGCCGTCGAGCGCCAGGACCTGAAGGGGGCGAAGATTCTCGGCGTGGACGTGCAAGAGTTCGACACCAATCCGGCTCGCGTCGTGAAGTTCATGCTGGAGCACGGGGGGCAGGTCTACGTCGTGCGCGAGGATGCCGAAGCGCGCGGAATCGCGCCCACCGATCTCGTCTCGGGCGTTCGACTCGTCTCGCGCGAGGAGACGGTCGAATTGATCGAGAACCATGATGCCGTGATGGTCTGGTGATGACTGGGGTGAGCCGCGATCAGCTCCGCGCGGAGAAGACGCTCGACGTTCGAGGGCTCTTCAATCCGATTGATTGTCGGAGCCTGGGCGTCATCAAGCTCGCGCTTCAGGATATGCGGCCCGGGCAGGTCCTGGAGGTCTTGGCCAACCGGTTCCAGCAGCGCGAGATTCAGGCGTGGGTGCGGAAGTTCTCCCATCGCCTCCTGCGGGAAGTGGATGAGCAGGGGCTGGTGAGGATCTACATCGAGAAAGGGCGCTGACGTGGACGACGCCTGTTGTCGCGTCATTGAGGACGCGCGCGGAGATCGAAAGCCTCTCAGTGAGGGGGGAGGCGCTCAGTCCTCCCAATGCTCTTCTCCATCGAAATGGAGGACGAGCGGTTCGCCGTCCACGACCGTCTCCAAGTGCACGTCGCGTCCCCAGAGCTTGTAGACGTACTCCAGCGTCTTCTTCGCGTACTCGAGGTCGAGTTCGATCCCCTCGTACCGATGGCGCAGATAGAGCTCTCGATTCCCGTTGTAATCCCCATCGAGCACTTCGATGACGGGGAAGCCGAAGTTCGTCATATCGGCGACCATCTGATCGCGCACGCGCTCCCAGGTCTTATCGGTGATCACCCATTCTTCTTCGTCCCGCAGCTCGAAGATGTAGAGGTCGAGGTCCTCGACGAGCTGTCGGGTCAGGTAATTCCGGATGAACGAGATGTCGTTCTCCAACTGGCGGACCTCGAAGATCTTCTCCCGCCCTTTCCCCGGTTCGCGTCCGTATTTCTCGATCTCTTCGGGAGTCGGATGATCCCACCGCCGCTCGATGTCCTCGAAGATCTTGAACCCGACGTAGTAGGGATTGAGGCTCCCCTTGCGGGGGGAGACGACGGCCGCGTGCAGTTGGGCGAATTCGACGAATTCCTCATCGCTGAGGTCCAGTTCCCGGAGGATGCGCGTATGCCAGTAGCTGGCCCAGCCCTCATTCATGATCTTCGTCTGCAGTTGGGGGACGAAGTACTCCATCTCCTCGTGGATCATCGCCATGATGTCCCGCTGCCAGGGCTCCAGGGCGGGCGAATGGGTCATGATGAAGCGCACCAGATCCTTCTCCGGTCGGGGGGGGAAGTGACGCGACGCTTCCTCCTCTTCCTCCACCGTGGAGGCCTTCCCCTTCTTCAGCTCATCCAGGGCGAAGAGGTCATCGTACTTCCCGGGCTTCGGCGCGGGCGCCTTCGGCTTCTCCGGGGCCTCCGTGCGCTCCTCTCGGATGAAGAGATCGGGATTGATGTGCTCCTGGATCGAGAGGACGGCATCGAGGAACTCCTCGACTGTCTTCCGCCCGTACTTGAACTCATACTCGCGGATCCGCTCGGCGTGCGTCACGGCCTCGTCCACCATGCGACGGTTCGTGCGGGAGAAGTAGATATTGTTCTTGAAGAAATCCACGTGGGCGATCACGTGGGCGATGATCATCTTGTTCTGGATGAGGGAATTCCCCTCCAGCAGGAAGGCGTAGGCCGGGTTCGTATTGATCACGACCTCGTAGAGCTTCGACAGCCCCAGATCGTACATGAGTTTCATCTTGTGATAGGCCTTGCCGAAACTCCAGTGCGAGTAACGTCCCGGCAGGGCGTAGGATCCGATCTCGTAGATCACCGTCGCCGGGACGATCTCGAAGTGGATGGGGAAGGGGTCCAAGCCCAGTTCGCACGCCTTCTCCCAGATCTGCCCGATCGCCTTCTCCAGGACTTTGAGCTCCGCGTCGCTCATACGGTCTCCCCTCGCCGACCGAAGAAGGCCTTCAGGGCCGGATAGACATCCTCTTTCCGATCGATCCGAACGCCCACGAAGCGGTCCTTATTCTTGAGGCGCTCGTTGAAGATGGAGAGCAGCGCCCCACCGGAGCGCCGATAGCCGGCGTACTCCTCCTCGCCGATCTCGCCGTAGCCGAAGAGGTTACAGGTGGCGATCAACTCGTCGGCCAGGCGAACGGCCTCGTCGTTATCCGAGTAGTAGTTATCGCCATCGGAGAAGTGGAAGGGGTAGATGTTCCAGTCCTTGGGATTGAACCGCTCGCGGATGATCTCCAGGGCGAGGCGATAGGCCGAGCTGACGACCGTGCCGCCCGATTCCCCTTGGGTGAAGAACTGCTCCTCGGTCACCTCCTTCGCCTCCGTATGATGCGTGATGAAGACGACCTTCACGTTGTCGTATTTCGTCCGCAGGAAGCGCACCATC
>BEHK01000194.1 GCA_002898775.1 bacterium HR08
CCTCGCGGGCGCGGGCTCAGGGAAGACGCGCGTCATCACGTACAAGATCGCCTATCTCCTGGATCGGTGCGGCGCGGAGGCCTCGCACATCCTCGCCGTCACGTTCACGAACAAGGCCGCTGAAGAGATGCGGCAGCGCGTCGCGCGCCTGCTCGGGGCCGAATCCTCAACCGCCCCCCCGTGGATCGGGACTTTCCATAGTTTCTGCGCCCGCATGCTGCGGCGTCATATCGAGAGCCTCGGCCAGGGGTATACGTCGGACTTCTCCATCTACGACGAAGACGATCAACTCCGTCTCATCCGAGCGTGCAGCCGCGAGCTGGGGCTGGACGAGCAACAGCTCTCTCCCCGCGCCATCCAGGCCCGCATCAGCCGCGCCAAGAGCCGAGGGCTCACCCCGGCCGACGTGCGCGAGGATCCGGAATGGACCTCCACATCGGAGCGCGCGTTGATGCTCGCCCTCTTCGAACAGTACGAGCACCGCCTGCGCGCGGCGAACGCTCTTGATTTCGATGACCTGCTCGTGAAAGCCGTCGCGCTGCTCCGGGAGGAGGCCCGGCTGCGCGCTCGGTATCGTGCGCAATTTCGCTTCATCTTGGTGGACGAATATCAGGACACCAATCGCCTGCAATTCGAGCTGCTGCTTTTGCTCGCCGCGCGTGAGGGGTCTTCGGGCGAAGCCGATTCGGAACGGCACTTGTGCGTCGTCGGAGATCCCGATCAGAGCATTTACCGATGGCGAGGGGCGGATCTGCAGAACGTGCTTGAATTCGAGCGCCACTTCCCGAACGCCCGCGTGATCACGCTCGACCGGAACTACCGCTCGACCAAGACCATCCTCGCCGTCGCCAACGCCCTGATCCGCCACAATACGGATCGCAAGGAGAAGGTGCTGTGGACGGAGAACGAGGATGGTCCTCCAGTGGGGTATTACCCGGCCGAGACCGCGGAAGACGAAGCCGAGTTCGTCGTGGAACGCATTCGCGCTCACCTCGCGCAGGATCCACAAGCGCGCATCGCCGTGCTCTATCGCACCAACGCGCAATCGCGACTCTTCGAGGAAGCCTGCCGCCGAGCCGGAGTGCCGTTTCGCCTGGTCGGGGGCTTCTCCTTCTACAAGCGGGCGGAGGTGCGCGACGTCCTGGCCTACGTGCGGCTCGCGTTGAACCCCTGGGATGACGAGAGCCTGCGGCGCATTCTGAACGTTCCTCCCCGGGGCATTGGGAAGAAGACACTCGAGACGCTCGAGCACCTGGCGCGCGCGGCGCAACTCTCGCTCTGGGAGGCGCTGCAGGTGGCGGTGATCGAGCGCCGACTGCCGGAACGCGCCGAGGAGCGCGCGCGCGCCTTCCTGCAGCTCATCGAGCGCCTCCGCGCGTGCGCGCGCGAAGGGACCATCACCGACGTCTTCCGCATGGCTCTGTACGAGACGGGATATGTTCAGGCCCTGCGCGAGCGCACGCTCTCAAGCGGCGATCCTCTGGATGCCGAGAACCGACTCCTGAACCTGGAGGAGCTGCTCAGCGCCGCCGCAGAGGCTGATGAGCGAGGTGAACGCGTCCGGGAGTTCGTGGACCGCGCGATGCTCGTCGCCGATACGGATGAGTATGATCCGACCGCTCCCGTCACGTTGATGACGATGCACAGCGCGAAGGGGCTGGAATTCCCCATCGTCTTCGTCGTCGGCCTGGAAGATGGACTCTTCCCCCACGCGCGTTCGAGCGAGGAGCGGGAGGAGCTGGAGGAGGAACGCCGCCTCTTCTACGTCGCCATCACGCGCGCCCAGCGCCAGCTCTACCTCACGCACGCCTGCGCCCGACGCCGCCACGGGCGGCTCGCGCCGACGACACCCTCCCGCTTCCTGAGAGAACTGCCGGGCGATCTTCTGCAAGACCTCTCCCTCACCGAGCGCGCGCCGACGAAGCGCTCGGCGCACACCGGCGCTTTCGATCCTTCGCTCGCGCCGGCCACGCGGCTCCCCAACGAGCGAGAGCCCATGCCCGCGCTCCGCTTCGGCGCCTCCGCTCAATCACGCGAGCGAGGAGAACCATCGCCCTTCCGCGAGGGCGTGCGCGTGCGCCACCCGCTCTACGGCGTCGGTCAGATCCTCGCGCGCGAGGAGAGAGGCGCGCAGATCCTGTTGACCATCGCTTTCCCCGGCATCGGGAAGCGAAAGTTCGTCGAGGGGCTCGCCCCCCTGGAGATCGTCTCATGAGGCGTCAAACCGTAGGCTCCGGCGGTGGAGCCTCCGCTCCCTATCGGTCCCGAGGCTCCACGTCCCCCTCTCGCCGAATCCCTCGCACCTGCGCCCTCCGTTCCGCCTCAAGCCGATCCAGAAGCCCGCGCACCGTCTCGATCGCGTAGTCGAAGAATTCCGGCTCCGCGCGCAACAGACGCAGCAGCTCGAGCATCTGAACGACGCCATCGCGTTCCACGCTCACCAATTCGCGCTCGCTCCATCCGCAGGAGGCCTCAATCTGAGCGACGATCATGCGAATCAGCTCCCGGATCAGCT
>BEHK01000195.1 GCA_002898775.1 bacterium HR08
GGGGGCACGGAGGGTTGCTCGGAGAGGGCTTTCGGGCCATCTTCCCACCTCCCGTCCCCCTGATTATACCTAGTATCACTACTAAGAAGGGTGACTACCGCTCGACGCCACCGGCGCGATATTTGTCCAACAGCTCTAGGACCACTCGCCGCGCCTCCTCTCTGTGGGCGGCGATGAACGCTTGCTCCCTGTTCTCAAAGGCAGAGGCTCGATCGCTCCTAGAGCGAATCGGGCTATCGAAGGCGATGTGGCAGAGAACGTCAAAGGCATCGGCGTCAGCCCGATCCAGCACCTCGGCCAGCACTTCCGGATGCACGCTGGAGCGGCGCAGCTCCTCAAGAAAACGCTTGCGCCTTTCCGAGTCCACCCAGATGTCCCGGAGGTCCCTCTTGGTCCTGGCTGCAGACCGAACCCGCTCGCGGGTGTAGTTCCGGTACTCGTTCAACGTGAGGCGCTCGCCGGTGTCCTCAATGATGAAGAGCGCTTCGTCCGCGATCTCCACCTGGAGGCCGGTGACCCTGATCCTGCGTGCCCTCTGCCCCTCGCGAGACAGCGCCACCGTGAGCGAGATTGTCTCATCGGGCACCGTATTTACCTTTAGTTCTTTCGAGACAAATCCGCGCGCGTTCACGATGACTGTGAGCGTCCCGGCTGGAAGCCCATCGAACAGAAACCTTCCTTCTGCATCCGTGCGGATCGGGCCACGCTGCGTATTAGGACCTATGCGGATACTGACAGATGCACCTACTACCTTATTTTCGGTTTCGCGGTCAACAACTACGCCGCGCACCGCGGCTGTCATAGGGCCAGTAGGGGCCTGAGGGGGCGGGCCAGGTGGTCTGTCCCACGCATCGAACAATCGGGTTGCCCCGGTGTAGTCGATGACGCGAAACCAGTATTTGTCGGTATTCCTGTCTATCCTGCTGCCGCGCCCTACGACCTGGCGGAAAAGGACAGGCGAAGAGACGGTCTTCATAAAGACGATGTTGCGGCACGAGGGGACGTCCACGCCGGTGGTGAGCAACTCCGCAGTTGTGGCGACTACAGGGTGGCTTCTGTCGGAGCTAGCAAAGTCCTCGAGCCACTTGCTCGCGTCTTCTTCCTCCGAGACTATGGGCACCGCATACCGATCCAGGCCCGTTTCCGGCCCGAATTCGTCTTGAAGCAGACGGGCGACTAAGCGAGCGTGCTCGATGTCCACGCAGAACACCATGGTCTTATCCATGTGACCGAACCGCCTTAGGAGTTGGGCCAGGTGGCCCACCATGGTTGCCGTTCTATCCGGCAGCGTTATTTCCCGCTCGAACTGCGGCGTCGTGTAGATCTCGCGCGGGACCACTTCCTCAGGGAGGAATACCTCCGCTCCTTGCTCCTCTGCATCCTTGAGCCTCAATCCCTCCTTGTCAACCGTCGTGCGCACGACATGCACCTTGTACGTGGCGAGGAAGCCGTCTTCAATGCCTTGGCCCAGGCTGTACTGGAAGGCAGGCGGGCGCCATGTTCCTCTCGTCGGGTCGTTGGGATCTATGGCCACTTCCGGCTCTTCTTCGCAGAAATAGGCGTAGGTGTCTATGTTGTCGTCCCGCTTTGGAGTGGCTGTCATGCCCAGGTGCACCGCCTGCGAAAAGTGCTCCAAAATCTCTCTCCAGGTGCCCCAGCCAGAACGGTGACACTCGTCGATAACGACCAGATCGAAGAAATCGGGAGGGAATTTTTCGAATAACCGGGTTCCGTCCTCGTCTGGACTCCAGAGAGCCTGGTAGATGCCAAAGTAGAGGTCGCGGTTGAGGTTGGGAGGATGGCCCTCGATCAGGCAACGCGGGTCACCGCTCCCCGTGTCGAATGGGGAGAATGCATTATAAGCCTGATTACGCAAGAACACGCGGTCAGCAATGAAGAGCACTCGTGGCGGCCTATCAGGGTGAAGGCGCTGTAGCCACCCTGACTTGATCAGCTTCCACACAATCTGGAACGCGACAAAGGTCTTGCCAGTGCCGGTCGCCATCGCCAGAAGTATCCGGCGCTGGCCCCGCATTATGCGGACGATGACCTCCCTGATAGCCCGCTCCTGGAAGTAAAACGGTCGCTTACCACATTGGGATTCGGGACAGTAAGGGTAAAGCAGCGGATTAGACCACGTTTCCGACAGGCCATAAACCACTGAGGCCTCAGCGACCCTTCCAGTCGTGGGGGCCGACAGTCCTGTGCATAACTTCCACCGCGCCCACAGGTCCTCAGGACGCGGAAACTCCTGCAATTGCCTCGACTGGTTCGTGAAGAAGTCGAACTCGACGATATGATGGCCGTTGGTCGAGTAAGCGAAGGCCAGGCCGAGGTCTTTGGCATAAGTCTTGGCCTGCTCCAGGCCCGCATCTGGCGGGTCGTCCTCTTTTTTTGCCTCGACCACCGCTATCGGTAGTCACCCTTCTTAGTAGTGATACTAGGTATAATCAGGGGGACGGGAGGTGGGAAGATGGCCCGAAAGCCCTCTCCGAGCAACCCTCCGTGCCCCC
>BEHK01000196.1 GCA_002898775.1 bacterium HR08
GCGGGATCTCCCGAAGCTGAAAGTCCACCGTGCGATAGGCGCCGATGACCATGGCATATCGCGGGGTCGGCCACTCGCGAGACGGCCGCTGCCACGCCGCCTGTGGAAAAGCCTCCGGATCGAAGAACGCTCGTACGATCCTCTCCAATGCGTCCTCACCGGCATAGAGGTCATCCGAATCGAGCTGCACGGCGAGCAGGCCGCATTCCGGAGCGAAGATGGCTTCGTTCCAACACCCCCCGATCCCCAGATCGCGACGCGCGGGGATCTTGTGAACGAGCTGAGGAGAAGCGCTCGCCCACCGCCGAAGAATCTCCGTCGTCCGATCCGTCGAGTGATTGTCCACGACGATGACGTTGTAGGGGAAAGACGCGCGCTGAGAGAGCGCGCTCCGCACGGCGTCGGCGATCGTGCGCTCCCGGTTGCGCACGGGGATGACGATGCTCGCCAACACGGGATATTCGCCCTCGGGCGGTGGGAGGGGAGCGAAGGTCGGCTCCAAATAGGCCCCCAAGCGCCGAAGATGCTCCGTGAAGACGCGCTCCATCTCCCGCTGCGCCGAACGGTTTCGCGGGTCCACGTAGCGGAAGATCTCCTCCATGGACTCTCCTTCGCCGAGGATCACGTCCGAGCTGCGACAGATGACCAGACATTCGGGCACGCGCACGATCTCACTGACGGCTGCGACCTTCAGCCGCAGGTCATAGAGTCCGGCCCATCGGAGATCCGAAGGGATCGCGCCCTGGCGCCGCAGCGCGCGCCGCACGATCTCCTGAGAGAAGAGAAGGATCGGGCCGAAATCGAACTCCTCGCTGACGCTCCCCAATTGGTAATCGTTCACCGAACGCGCGAACACCTCGCCCCCTTTCGCTTCGAAATAATCCGCATAGACGATCCCCGCGCCGCTCTCCTCGGCGACCTGCAGGAGCCGAACGAGCGATCGCTCCTCGAGCTCGATCAGCGGTCCCGCTTGGAGAAGCAGGAAATACTCTGTCGCGACCGAGTCGAGCAGCGCGTTCACGGCGGCCCCTGAGAATCCGGGATCGAGCCGCAGCCCCCGAATCGGCACACGCCCCAGAAGCCGATGAAGATGCGCCCGCTGCCGTTCGAACGCGGAGTTCGCCTCGTAGGCGATCACAATCGTGACGCGATCCCTCATACGGACGCGCGCGCGACCGCGCGCAGGCGCGGATAGTGTTCCAGAAGCGGTCCGGGGACGGCGACCTTCTCCCCTTGCAGGGCGGCTCTCAGCTCCAGCGCGTTGACGACCCCCTTCCCTCGCACATGATTGTTCGTGATCACGTACACATCGCGCGCGATCTCGCCGATCTGCCGGATTCGCTCGACCCACGGCTCCAGCTCCTCGGGCGAATAGAGATAGTCGTAGCGGGCTCCCGGATCGGCGTTCTCGGCGAACCAGTTCTCGTAATTCCGTCCGTGCAGGCGCACGTATCCGACGGCCGCCGTCACGCGCGAGGTCGGCGGGAGCGAGCGATGAAAGATCGGCTGATCAATATTGCAGAAGCCCACCCCCCGCTCGGCCAGGAACCGATAGACCTCTCCGACGTTCCACGAACTGTGGCGCACTTCGACCACGAGCGGATATTCGTGGAATCGTTGAAGCAGCTCTCGCAGATACGCGCGCGCCTCGGGCGTGTTCTTGAATGACCAAGGGAATTGCACGAGCACAGCGCCCAATCGCCCCGATTCCAGAAGGGGCTCCATCCCGCGCTTGAAGAGCTGCTCATCCTCAGCGCTCGCCGCCCCCCGCTCATGCGTGAATCTCTGATAGAGCTTCGCCGTGAACTTGAACCGGGGATTATGCGCGACGCGGCGCACCCAACTGCGGGTCATCCGCTCGGTGGGAGGCCGATAGAAGCTGCTGTTGATCTCAAGGGTATCGAAATACTCGGCCACATACGAGAGCGGATCGAAGCCGCGCGGCGGGGGGTCCGGATACACCGTCCCCTTCCAATCCTCGTAGGACCAGCCGGCCGGCCCGACGCGGATCATCGCACTCCCTCCCGCATCCATGCCGAGTAGGAAGATACCACGAGTCAAATCTTTTCTCAACGGACGGGAAATCCCCCCTCCGGCCAAAGCGCATCTGCACTCCAAAGGGGAGATTGAGAACGCTCCCCGAGCAGAGAACAACGCCGGGGCGTTCTCACCCCGGCGTCTCTTGATGGGACACGAAGGAGGGATGACCGAGCCTGACCTCCTCGGTCACCCTCGATCCGGTTCAGAAGCTGAGCTTCAAGGCGAACTGAATCACGCGGTTGGGCTCACCCGTGGCGATGATCGTCGCCGAGCTGGGCACGGCCGCCGTCACGCAACAGGTCTGGCCGAAGAGCGAGCTGGTGATCGTCGGCGAGCCCACGCTCGCATTGCGCGGATTCTCGAAGTTCGGATGGTTGAAGACGTTGAAGAACTCCGTGCGGAAATCGAGCCGCACGCGCTCGGTGAGCTGGAACTTCTTGATGAGCCCCATGTCCATATTCCAAAAACCGGGC
>BEHK01000197.1 GCA_002898775.1 bacterium HR08
TCTACGGCGTGAGCCTCGGGGTCTTCGAGCACACGCTCCTGGCGCTCTGCTTCTGTCCCGCATGCGAGCGGATGGGGAGAGAGGTGGGAGTGGATGTGACGCGCTTACGGAAGAGCATCCGTCAGGCGCTCGATCGAAGACTCGCCGATCCGGTTGAGCGCGGCCCGGCGACCGCCGCCGATGATACGGCCGCACTGCTTGATTTCCTCCTCGCCCATGCTGAGCTACAGGCATATCTTCGACGACGATGCGAGTGCGTGACTCACATGCTCAGCGAGCTGGCTCAGCTCGCCCATCAGAAAGGCGTCGAGTTCGCCTGCTTGGGCCCCGTCTTCGCTCGACCCACAGCGCTCGGGTGGGTGGAAGGGCTCGATCCCCGGGCGATCGGTCTGGCGGTGGATCGCTTCATCGTCGCGCTCTATTTCGAAGAGGCCGAACGGCGGGCCGCCGAAGCTGCCTATGTCGCTGGCCTCCAACTCCCCTGCGCCGTGGGCGCCGCCGTGAATCTCGCCCCTCCTTATACCCGAACGCGCGAGGATCTCGAGATGACGCTTCAACAGATCGCGCGTCTCGGATTCACCAGCGTGGGCTTCTCCAACTACGGGACACTCCCTGGTTACCGACTCTCCTGGATTCGCCATGCCTTGGCCGGAGGAGAGGAGCCATGATCATTGATTGTCATACGCACGTTTGGCGACGCGAACACTGGTCGGAGGAGCTGGCTCGCGAGTCCTCCCGCGCGCGCGGCCGCCCGATCGCGCTCGACGTGGCGGAGGAGGAGTACCGGCGCGCCCTCGAGGTTGTGGATCGCGCCATTGTTTTCGGCCTGCGCGCCCGACACGTGGGGCTCCTTGTGCCCAACGACTTCATCGCCGAGATCGTCCGCCGCTTCCCGGAGAAGCTCATCGGATTCGCCTCCGTGGATCCAAGCGAACCGGAGTACGTGGACGAATTGCAACGAGCCATTGAGGATTTGAAGCTCCGCGGGGTGAAGCTCGGACCCGTCTATCAAAACGTCCATCCGATGGACGAACGCATGCACCCCATCTATGCGTACTGCCAACGGCACCATCTGCCGATCCTCATTCACCAGGGGACGACCTTCGCGCGTCGCGCATCCCTGCGCTTGGCCTCCCCACTGCTGTTGGATGAGGTCGCCCTCGCTTATCCGGACCTGGTGATGATCATCGCGCATCTCGGCCATCCGTGGATCGCGGAGACGATCGTCCTCATTCGGAAGCACCCGAACCTCTATGCGGACATCTCGGCCATGCATTATCGTCCGTGGCAGTTCTACAACGGGCTGATGCTCGCTCTGGAATACGGCGTCATGGAGAAGTTGCTCTTCGGTTCGGATTACCCCTTCGCCACACCGGAGGAGACGATCGAGGGCGTTCGCGGCATCAATCGCTTCGCCGCGCGCTGGAACTTGCCGCCTCTGCCGGAGGAGGCGATCGCTCAACTTCTCGAGCGCGACGTGCGACCTCTGTTGGGACTCCCATGAGGGGAGAGAAGATCGGCATCGGTGTGATCGGCTGTGGCGCTGTGGCGCGCGGATTTCACCTTCCGGCCGTGCAGCGCAACCCGCGCGTCGTCCTCCGAGCCGTGGCCGACGTAGACGAGGCGGCCCTCTCGCGCGCCGTCGAAGAGTTCGGGGTCGAGCGGGTGACCCGCGATTATCGCGAGTGGATCCAGGACGCCGAGATCGAAGCCGTCATCATCGCTACCCCTCCGGAGGTCACTCCTCAGATCGCGATCACGTGCCTGCAGGCCGGCAAACATGTCCTCTGCGAAAAGCCCATCGCGATCTCGCGCGAGATGGGGCGCCGCGTGCTGGAAGCCGCTGAAGCCTCGGGGCGAAAATTTCAGGTCGGCTTTATCTTCCGCTTCAATTCCGGCATTCGAACACTCAAGCGCTGGATCACCGAGGGGGCGATCGGATCCCCGATGGTGATTCGCCTGGGCGCATTCAATGAGCCGTGGATGGTGACCGATCCCGAGCGCAATCGCCGCGTCTTGGAGGTGCTCCGAACCGGTACGCCACTGGTCATCGGGGGCGCTCACTGGGCCGACCTGATCCTCGACTTCGTTCCCGCTCCACCCATCCGTGTGGGAGGGGTGTCGGCCAGAACGCGATGCGCGCTCCCAGAAGATAACCATTGGATCGGCGTCATCGAGTTCGCCGATGGCTCCATCGGGAAGTTGGAGATGGGATGGTTGCATCCCATCGCCAAAATCGAAGAGCGCCACGGACCTTATCCGCAAGTGAAATATCCGGAGGTCGAAATCTTCGGTCCTCTGGGTATCGCATGGCACGATCTGCGAACTGGTCAGTCTCAACTCGTGCGCTCCGAAGGCGTCACGCGGATCTCGTCTCCCCCCTACGAGCTGAACTTCGACGCGCAATTGGAGGCGTTCGTTGCGGCCATTCGGGAGGATCGCCCCCCCATGCCGGACGCGCGCGCTGGGTATCGAAGCCTCTGCCTGACACTCGCCCTGCA